>NZ_JASATH010000047.1:0-44382 GCF_038440215.1 Inquilinus sp. OTU3971
AGAGGCGAAGCATGACAGGGTGATGACGGCCGAGCCACCGCCTCGTGATGTGCCGGCCGGAACCGCGTCGTTTGCGCGGGATTTTCCGTCGCCGCCGGCCTGGAGGGGCTGACCACGGCGATCCATGATGGCCTGGGTCTCGGCGTGCCGTTGCGCCGGCCCGAGCGAAAGGCCGCCGGATGAAGATCGCGTCGCTTGAGACCCATATCGTCGCCGTCCCGCCGCCGCATGTCGGGGGCATGTACTGGATCTTCGTGCAGCTCAAGACCGATGACGGCATCGAAGGCGTCGGCGAGATCTACTCGACGGCCTTCCACCCCCAGGCGATGGTGCCGCTGATCGCGGACGTGTTCGAGCGCCACCTTCTGGGCCACGACCCGCACCGGATCGAGCGGTTCTGGCGGTCGGCCTATTCCAGCGGCTTCACCCAGCGCCCCGACCCGACGATGATGGGCATCGTCTCGGGGCTCGAGATGGCCTGCTGGGACATCATCGGCAAGGCGGCGGACCGGCCGGTCTACGACCTGCTCGGCGGCCTGGTGCACGAGAAGCTGCGCGCCTACACCTATCTCTACCCTAAGAACGCGGCCGGCGAGTTCGACTTCAACGACCCGGACCTGGCCGCCGAATGCGCCGCCGAGATGGTGGCGATGGGCTTCACCGGGGTGAAGTTCGACCCGGCCGGCCCCTATACCGCCTATTCCGGGCACCAGATCTCCCTCGGCGTGCTCGACCGCTGCGAAACCTTCTGTCGCAAGCTGCGCGAGGCGGTGGGCAGCAGCGCCGACCTGTTGTTCGGCACGCATGGCCAGATGGTGCCGTCCTCGGCCATCCGCCTGGCCAAGCGGCTGGAGAAATACGACCCGCTGTGGTTCGAGGAGCCGGTGCCGCCGGGGCAGGAGGCGGCGATGGCCGAAGTGGCGCGCGCCACCTCGATCCCGATCTCGACCGGCGAGCGGCTGTGCACGAAATACGAGTTCCAGCGGGTGCTGGAGCTCGGCGCCGCCTCGATCCTGCAGCCCGATATCGGGCGGGTCGGGGGCATCCTGGAGACCAAGAAGATCGCCAGCATGGCCGAGGCCCACTACGCCCAGATCGCGCCGCATGTGTATTGCGGCCCGGTCGTCGCCGCCGCCAGCATCCAGCTCGGCGCGGCCTCGCCGAACTTCCTGATCCAGGAATCGATCCTCGATTTCGGCGGTTTCCACGCCGAGATCCTGAGGACGCCCCTGGCCTTCGAGGACGGCTACCTGCTGCCCTCGCGCGAGCCCGGCCTGGGCGTGGAGCTGGACCTCGACGTGGTGGCGAAGCACTCGCCCTACACCGGCGACCGGCTGCACCTGCAGATGGCGCCCGAGCCGGCCGATGTGAAGCAGTTCGCCCCGGCACGCGGCTGAGCAGCGCTTCATGGTCCACGACTACGTCATCGTCGGCGCCGGCTCGGCCGGCTGCATCCTGGCGGCGCGGCTGAGCGAGAGCGGCCGGCACAGCGTGCTGCTGCTCGAGGCCGGCGGCCGCGACGATTCCTTATGGTTCCGCATCCCGGTCGGCTACGCCCGCAGCTACTACAACCCGCGGGTCAACTGGATGTACTGGTCGGAGCCGGAGGCGGCGCTGGGCGGCCGGCGCATCTACTGCCCGCGCGGCAAGGTGCAGGGCGGCTCCGGCTCGATCAACGCCATGGTGTTCGTGCGCGGCGCCGCGGCCGATTTCGACGACTGGGCGGCGGCCGGCAACCCCGGCTGGGCCTATGACGACGTGCTACCGCAGTTCCGCCGGCTGGAGAGCCATGCCGGCGGCGCCTCGGACTGGCATGGCGGCGACGGACCGATCCATGTCACGCCGATGCGCGGCGCGACCCATGCGGTGACCGACGCCTATCTCGCCGCCTGTCGCGAGCTGCAGCTGCCGGAGAACGGCGACTTCAACGGCGCGACGATCGAGGGCGCCGGCGTCTACGACGTCAACACCCGCAACGGGCGGCGGTCGTCGTCGAGCTTCGAGTATCTCCGCCCGGCGCTGGGCCGCCGCAACCTGACGGTCGAGCGCGACGCCCAGGCCCTGCGCGTGGTGCTGGACGACACCGGCCGCGCCACCGGCGTCGAGATCCGGCAGGGGTCGGAGACCCGGATCGTCACGGCCCGGCGCGAGGTGATCCTGGCCGCCGGCGCGGTCGACACGCCGAAGCTGCTGCAGCTCTCCGGCATCGGCGACGGCGCCCAACTGGCCGGGGCCGGGGTGGCGGTGGCGCATCACCTGCCGGCGGTCGGCCGCAACCTGCAGGACCATCTCTGCGCCAGCTTCTACTACCGCTCGCGCGTGCCGACCCTGAACGGCACCTTCGGCAACCTGTGGGGCCAGGCCCGGCTGGGGCTGCAATACCTGCTGACCCGCAAAGGCCCCTTCGCCATGAGCGTCAACCAGGCGGGCGGCTTCTTCCGCGGCGCGCCGGGCGAGCCGCGGCCGAACATCCAGATGTATTTCAACCCGCTGTCCTACCGGATCCCGGACAGCCCGAAGGCCGGGCTGAAGCCGGAGCCCTATCCGGGCTTCCTGCTGGCCTTCAACGCGTGCCGGCCGACCAGCCGGGGCGAGATCGCCATCGCCTCGCCCGACCCGGCGGCGGCGGCGAAGATCCGGCCGAACTACCTGTCGACCGACCGCGACGTCGAGGAGGTGCTGCAGGCCAGCCGGCTGGCGCGCCGGATCATGGCGGCGCCGAGCCTGGCCGCGATCACGGTGGAGGAGATGCCGCCCTCCGCCGGGGCCGAGAGCGACGCGGCGCTGCTGGACTGGTTCCGGGCCAACAGCGGCTCGATCTACCACCTGTGTGGCAGCTGCGCGATGGGGCCGGACGCGGCGACCGCGGTGGTCGACGCCCGGCTGCGGGTGCACGGGCTGCAGGGCCTGCGCGTGGTCGACGCCTCGGTCTTCCCCAACATCACCGCCGGAAACATCAACGCCCCGACCATGATGGTGGCCGAGAAGGGCGCCGGGATGATCCTGGCGGATGCGGGGTAGGGGCTCCAACCCTTTATCCTTGGACGTCATTCCCGCGAAAGCGGGAATCTCTTTCCGCCCAAACTGGTATGAGATCCCCGCTTTCGCGGGGATGACGGTATGGGAAGGAGTGGCTGGTCAGGCGGCGCCTAGACGATCGGCAGCCCGACATAGTTCTCCGCCAGCACCGTCTGGGCAGCGCGGGAGCCGCGGATGTAGTCCAGCTCGGCCCGTTGCAGCCGGCGCTCCAGCGGCCCGGTGTCGGGGAAGCGGTGGGTCAGGCCGGTGAACCACCAGGAGAAGCGCTCCGCCTTCCACACCCGGGCCAAGGCGCGGGCGGAATACGCATCAATGCCGGCGGCCGAGCGATCGGCATAGAACTCTCCGAGGGCCTCGGCCAGCATGGCCACGTCGGACACCGCCAGGTTCAGCCCCTTGGCGCCGGTCGGCGGCACGATGTGGGCGGCGTCGCCGGCCAGGAACAGCCGGCCGTGGCGCATCGGCTCGGACACGAAGCTGCGCAGCGGCGCGATGCTCTTCTCGAAGGACGGGCCGCGCACCACCGCCGCCTGCGGGCCCAGGCGCAGGCAGATCTCGTCCCAGAACCGGTCGTCCGGCCAGTCCTCGATCCGGTCGTCCAGCGGGCACTGCACGTAGTAGCGGCTGCGATGGGCCGACCGCATGCTGGCCAAAGCGAAGCCGCGCTCGTGGTTGGCGTAGATCAGCTCGTGATGGGCCGGCGGCACCTCGGCCAGCACGCCGAGCCAGCCGAAGGGATACACCCGCTCGAACTCACGCCGCACAGCGTCCGGGATGCTGCCGCGGCTGACGCCGTGGAAGCCGTCGCAGCCGGCGATGAAGTCGCAATCCAGGCGCTGCTCCATGCCGTCCTGGTGCCAGGTGACACCGGGGTGCTCGGTGTCGATGCCGTGCAGCGCCACGTCCCCGGCCTCGAACACCACCGGCAGGCCGCGCGCCTCGGCGCCGTCGAACAGGTCGCGCATCACCTCCTGTTGCCCGTAGACCGTGATGCAGGAGCCGGTCAGGGCCTGCATGTCGATGCGGAAAACCTCGCCGTCGACCGCCAGGTTGGTGCCGGCATGGGGCAGCCCTTCGCGGCGCAGCCGGTCGCCCAGGCCCAGCCCATCCAGCAGGTCGACCGTGCCCTGCTCCAGCACCCCGGCGCGGACCCGGCCCTCGACATAGTCGCGGCTGCGGCGCTCGACGACCACCGCCTCGATGCCGGCGCGGTGCAGCAGATGGGCCAGCACCATCCCGGCCGGCCCGGCGCCGATGATCGCGATCTGGGTGCGCATAGGCCCTCCCGGAGCCTGTTCTCTCCGGAAGAGGCTAGGCGCAGCGGCGCGGAAAGCCATGGACGCGGTGTCGAAAAACTTGGACAATTCTTCCCCCACGTTTTGGGCGGTCAGGAGGCAGGAATCCATGCAAACGCCCGCGATACCGAACTTCTTCCTCTATGGCGAAGCGCCGCGGGCGGTCGACGACCGGTTCCTGCATTTGGAGGCGTTGGCGTATCGCAGCCGGCCCAGCGGCTGGACCATCCGGGCCCATGCCCATGCCAACCTGAACCATGTTTTCCACTTCACCCGCGGCGGCGGCGTGGTCCGGGCCGAGGGGCAGTCGATCCGGCTGCCGGCCCCCTGCCTGCTGCTGATGCCGGCCGGGGTGGTGCACGGCTTCGACTTCGAGCCGGAGACGGTCGGCTCCGTGCTGACCGTGTCGGAGACCACTTTGCGCGAGCTGATGCGGCGCGAGCCGGAGTTTCGGCCGCTCTTCGCCGCCCCGGCCGTGATCCCGGTCGCCGACCAGGGCTTCATCCTGGCCAGCCTGGGCCGGCTGTCGCGCGAGCTGGCCTGGCTGGCGCCCGGCCGCGCCGCGGCGGTCGAGGCGCTGCTGGTCGGCATCCTGGTCGAGGTGCTGCGCCTGGCGCCGCAGGCCGGGGGTGGAGAGACGGCGGCGCCGGGCCCGCAGGCGCTGCTGGTGGCCCGGTTCCGCGAGCGGATCGAGGAGCGCTACCGCGGCCATGACGAGGTCGAGGACTATGCCCGGGCGCTGGCGGTCAGCCCGAAGCAGCTCTGGGCCGCCTGCCGCCGGGTGGCGGGCGCGCCGCCGGCCCGGCTGATCCAGGACCGGCTGCTGCTCGAGGCCAAGCGCCTGCTGCTCTACACCAATGTCTCGGTGGCCGAGGCGGCCTACACCCTCGGCTTCAACGACCCGGCCTATTTCTCGCGGCTGTTCACCAAGGAGACCGGCCGGTCGCCGCGCGCCTTCCGCCGCAGCGGTGACCGGCGGGATCAGACCAGCGAGTCGACGACACCTCCGTCGACCCGCAAGGCGGCGCCGTTGGTGGCCGCGGCCTGGGGCGAGACGGCATAGACCACCATGTTGGCGACCTCCTCGGTCGTGGCCATGCGGCCGAGGATCGAGGTCGGGCGGTGGGTGCGGACGAAGTCGGTCGCCGCCTCGTCGATCGACTTGCCGCCTTCCTCCGCCATCCCGCGCAGGAACTCCTTCACCCCGTCGGTCATGGTCGGGCCCGGCAGCACCGAATTGACGGTGACTCCGGTGCCGCGGGTCAGCTTGGCCAGGCCGCGGGCGAGTGCGATCTGCGCCGTCTTGGTGACGCCGTAATGCACCATCTCGACCGGGATATTCAGGCCGGATTCGGAGGAGATGAACACCACGCGGCCCCAGTTCCGCGCCAGCATGCCCTTCAGATAGGCTCGTGACAGCCGCACGCCGGACATGACGTTGACGTCGTAGATGCGGTCCCAGTCCTCGTCCGGGATGTCGAAGAAGTCCTTCATCTCGAAGATGCCGACATTGTTGACCAGGATGTCGACCTCCGGCACCGCGGCGATCAGCTCGACGCAGCCCGCGGCGGTCGAGACATCGGCCACGGCGGGGCGCAACGCGGCGCCGGGCACGGCCTGCCCGATCCGCTCGATCGCCTCCGCCACCGCGGCGGGCTTGCGACCGTTCACGATCACCTCGGCGCCGGCGGCCGCCAGGCCCTCGGCGATGGCGTAGCCGATCCCGGTGGTCGAGCCGGTGACGAGGGCGGTCTTGCCCGACAGGTCGATCTTCATCTGGTGTCTCCGCGGTTCTGCCGCATGAAAGGAGGGAAGCGGCGGCATCCGGCCGGCGCCCGCCATCGATATAGGCCGGGCCGGTCGCGGTGTCAGGGTGTGCCGGCCGCGCCGTCGGGCCGCAGCGGCTTGCCAGCGGGAACGATGGCTGCTCAAACTGCCTTGCGGCTGATCCGCGGCCGCACCCCCGAGACGATGGACCTTTGATGACCGAGCCCGCGCCCATTCCCGTCTTCGACGGGCACAACGATGTCCTGCTGCGCCTGCTGAAGTCCCATGCCGGCTCGGCCGAGGCCGCCTTCATCGAGGGCACGGCGACCGGCCATCTCGACCTGCCGCGGGCGCGGCGGGGCGGCTTCGTCGGCGGCATGTTCGCGATCTTTCCGCCGTCGCCGCACTCCTCCGGCTCGATCGACCGGATGCAGGGCGGCAGCTACACCGTGCCGCTGCCGCCGGAGCTCGGGCTGGCCGAGGCCCAAGCCTCGACCATTGCGATGGCATCGATCCTGCTGCGGCTCGATCGGGGCGGTGGCCTCAGCGTCTGCCGCAGCGTCGCCGAGATCCGCGCCGCGATCGCCCGGGATTCACTGGCCGCGGTGTTCCACATCGAGGGCTGCGAGGCGATCGACACCGATTTCCGCATGCTCGACCTGCTCTACGCCGCGGGCCTGCGCTCGCTCGGCATCGTCTGGAGCCGGCCGAACGCCTTCGGCCACGGCGTGCCGTTCACCTTCCCGAGCACGCCGGACACCGGGCCGAGCCTGACCGATGCGGGCCGCGAGCTGGTGCGGGTGTGCAACGAGCGCCGCATCCTGATCGACCTGTCGCATCTGAACGAGAAGGGCTTCTGGGACGTGGCGGAGTTGTCGACCGCGCCGCTGGTGGCGACCCATTCCAACGCCCATTCGGTCTGCCCGCATGCCCGCAACCTGACCGACCGGCAGCTCGATGCGATCCGCGAGAGCGGCGGCATGGTCGGCCTCAACTTCGCCACCGCCTTCCTGCGGCCGGACGGGTCGATGAACGCCGACACCGACCTCGAGGTCATGATCCGGCACCTCGACGCGCTGATCGAGCGGCTGGGCGAGGACGGCGTCGGCATGGGCTCCGACTATGACGGCGCCACGGTGCCGGCGGCGATCAAGGACGCGGCCGGCCTGCCACGGCTGTTCGAGGCGCTGCGCGCCCATGGTTATGACGACGCGCTGCTGCGCAAGCTCGGCACCGAGAACTGGTTCGGGGTGCTGGAGCGGAGCTGGGGCGGGTGATCGCGATGTCTGACGAACGGACCATCATGACTGTCGACGAGGCGATCCGCGAGCTTGCGGAAGCGCCGGACGGCGTCCTGCCCGCGGACGCCATGACCTGGGCGCTGCAGCATTGGGACGAAGCCGGCCCCCGCTTCGTCGAGCTGCTGGAGCGCTGTGCCGATGGCGGCGTCTGGTCGGAGGGCATGGAAGATGCGCTCTTCTTCATCTTCCACATGCTGGCGGAGATGCAGGAGAAGCGCGCCTTTCCGGCTCTTTGCCGGCTGGCCCGCGACAGCGAGGCGATCGAGCTGATTCTCGGAGACGCGATCACCGAGACGCTCAACCAGATTCTGATCAGCACCTTCGACGGCAATGCTGCGCTGCTGAAGGCGGTGATCGAGGACGCCGCGGCCGACGAGTTCGTGCGCGAGGCGGCGTTCGAGGCCCTGGCCTGGCACTGCCGCATGGGCGCGATCTCCGACGACGACATGCGGGCCTATCTGCTGCATCTCCACGAGCACATGCGGCCGCAGGACGAAAATGTCGTCTGGCTCGGCTGGGTGAACGCGGTCTCGAGCCTGGGCTACGAGGATCTGGCTGATAAGGCGGAGCGGCTGGTCGATGAATTCTTTCTCTATGTCATGGACGTCGGCCACTTCCGCGACGATCTCCGCCAGATCCTCGAAGATCCCGATCGGATGGCGCGCTTCACCGCCAATGACGTGCGCCCGTTCGTGGATGCGGTCGGCACCCTGTCGACCTGGCACGGCTTCTCGGAGGAATACCGGGAGCAACTGGCGAGAGGGGATGACCCGGGCGACAGGCTCGGAGATCTGGACGATCCGCTGGTCCCCCGTGGATGGCCGTCCATTGCGTTCGGCGAGCCTGCGGTCAATCCGGTTCGGGATGTCGGCCGCAACGACCCGTGCCCCTGCGGCAGCGGCAAGAAGTACAAGAAGTGCTGCCTGGCGAAATAGGCGGAGCGCGGCTTATCCGGGGCCGGTCGTCTCGCCCGGAGCAGCGGCATCCGGCGCGAGGACCAGCTCCGCGTCGTCGATGACGTAGCGGACATAGCGGTAGTCGCGGATGAAGCTGATCCGTCCATCCGTCCATTCCAGCCACATCAGGTAGCTGGGCTTGGCCGAATGAGGATCCTCCCAGACCGCGATCACCTCGCGGCCATCGAGCCAGGCGGGGGCGAGCCGGACCGGGGCGCTCCGTGCATAGACGCCGAAGAACATGCCGACGTCGGCGGCGCCGGCGCGCGGCGGATGCGACGACTGGATCAATCGCACGTCGTCGGCCAGCATCGCGCGCAGCCCCTCCCAGTCGCGCCGGTTGAACAGGGCGACATAGCGGGCCACGGCGGGTGACGGTATGCGCGGCGCAGGCTGGGCCCGCGCCTCGGCGTTGATCACCTTGAGCCGGGCCCGCCCCCGGGCGAGATGGGCCTTCGCCGCGTTGACCGTGAGGTCGAGCAGGGCGGCGATCTCCTCCAGGGACTGGTCGAGCACATCCTTGAGGATCACCACGCTGCGCTGCACGGCCGGCAGCTCCACGAACCGCGACACCGCGGTATCGACCGCCTCTCGCCGCATCAGCACCTCCATGGGATCCGGGCTCGCGGGATCGGCAACCTCGAGCGCCGCCTCGATCGGCTCGGTTGCCCGGATCGCGCGGCTGCGCAGCAGGTCCAGGGCGCGGTTATGGGCAATCCGGAACAGCCAGGCGCGCAGCGGTGGAGCCTCCCGCAGCTCGTCCAGGGCGACGAAGGCGCGGGCGAAGGTGTCCTGCACCACGTCCTCGCCCTCGATCACCGAGCCCATCAGGCGCGCGCAGTAGCGATGCAGCTCCGGCCGCAGCTCGCCGGCGAGCGCCAGGAGCTGCGCCTGGCGCGCCATCGGGGATGGGCCTTCGCTCAAGCCGTCTCTCCCTCGAGGATCGTGATCCCCGTATCGCCCTTCAGGCCGAAGGCAAAGCCCGCGGCGTATTGCGGATCGTCCAGCACCGCGACCACGTGGTCGCCGAACTGGCGCGGCGGCATCGGCGCGCCGAAGCGCGCCAGATACTCTTCGGTCCCGATGCCCAAGGCGCGTGCGTAGGCGGTGGAGGCCTCGTCGCCGACACCGGTGCCGGCGACCATCTGGCGCGGCACGATCGCCTGGAAGCGGATCCCGAGGTCCTTCTGCTCCGACACGCGGTTGGCGTAGCCGGCCATGAACCAGAGCATGCGCTTGGCGCCGCCATAGCCGCCCGACATCGGCGATCCGCCCACGGCCGCGCCGCTCGACACCACCAGGACGCGGCTTCCGGGCTTGAGCGGCAGCCTCAGCGCCGCCTGCAGCCAATACAGCCCGGCCTTGACGTCGGTCTCCCAGGGCGCGGTGAAATCCGCCCAGCTCAGCCGGTCCAGCCGACCCATCCGCGGCGTCGTCCCGGCGTTCAGCACCAGGATGTCGGGGCGGACCTCGGCAAGGATGCGGTGAGCGGCCGCCTCGTCGGTGACATCGGCCGGGATCGCGGTAACGCCAAGCCTCCGCTCCACCGCTGCAAGCGCGGCCTGGCCGCGTGCCACGACGGCGACCCTGGCGCCCTGATCCACCAGGGCCTCGACCAGCCCGAGGCCCAGGCCTCGGCTGCCGCCGGTCACCACGATGGTCTTGTCCTTGAGGCTCATCGCCCGCTCCTGTTTCAGGTCTGCTGAGCCTAAGACGTTTGGCACTGCGGAAAAGAGTCGTCGTGGCCCGGAACGGCCACCGAGTTCGCCGATCATCCGCCCTGCGAATCCGCAATTGCGAATGATTTGCATTTAAAATAAGGTCGCGCGGGTCTCGTTTCGGGGGTGAAATCAGGGTTGGAATGGCCGAGCAGGATCGGTCCTCGCTGCTGGCGCTGGTGACGCGCCACTACCAGGAGTTGCTGCGCCATCTGACCCGCCGGCTGGGCAGCGCCAGCGCGGCGGCGGACGTGGCCCAGGACACCTGGCTGCGGCTGCGCCGGGCCGAGGTCGTGCCGGAGCTGCAGAACCCCCAGGCCTATCTGTTCCGTATCGCCGACAACCTGGCGCGCGACCGGCTGCGCAGCGACGCCGTCCGCGCCCGCACCCTGCTGCCAGCCGAGCTCGGCGACGACCGCCCCTCCGACGCGCCGGGGGCGGATGCGGTGCTGGACCACCGGCAGCGGCTGCAGGTGCTGCAGCGCGCGGTGGCCGAGCTGCCGCCGAAATGCCGGGAGGTGTTCCTGCTGCACAAGTTCGACGGGCTGAGCCATGGCGAGATCGCTGTCCGGCTCGGCATCTCCCGAAGCATGGTGGAGAAGCATGTGATGAAGGCCTTGGCCCATTGCCGCGACCGCATGCGCGGCCTGCTCGACTGACGGAAGGTGAGGGAAGGGCCCGGCGGAAACGTCATTTCTGACGGGCACCGCCTCGAACGACCGAAGACATGACCATGGATCTCCAGCCCAACGCCCGGGATCAGGCCCTCAACTGGTTCGTCCGGATCAACTCCGGCGACGCCTCTGCCGCCGACCGCGCCGTCTTCGAGGCCTGGCTCGCGGCCGACCCGGCGCATGGCCGCGAGATCGAGGCCCTGGCCGGGCTGTGGGCGGATCTCGGCCGCATCCCCGATCCGCGGCCCGTGCCGCGGGCGAGGGCGCCGCTGTTCGGCCGGCGCCGGGTCCTGGCCGGCGGCCTCGCCGTCGCCGGGCTCGGCGGCGTGGTGGCGCTGACCGGCCTGCCGCCCGGGCTGACCAGCGACATCTGGACCGGCACCGGCGAGCTGCGCACGGTGACGCTGGAGGACGGGACCCGGGTCGATCTCGATGCCGGCTCGGCCCTGTCGCTGGCCTTCTCGGCCTCGGTGCGGGAGGTCTCGCTCGACCACGGCCGGGCGCTGTTCACGGTGGCCAGGGACCCGGCGCGGCCGTTCCGGGTCGTGGCCGGGCCGGGGCGCAGCATCGCCCTCGGCACCCAGTTCGTGGTCCATCGCTGGGCCGACGAGGTCACGGTAGCAGTGACCGAGAGCGCCGTCGCCGTCGCCGCACCCGGTGCCGGCGGCATGGCTGAGGCCCGGGTGACTGCCGGCGAGCAGGTGTCCTACGGCCCCGCCGGGCTCGGCGCGGTGCGGAAGGCGGACGGCCAGGTCGAGACCGCCTGGCGGCGCGGCAGGCTGGTGTTCGAGGACCGGCCGCTGCGCCAGGTGGTGGCGGAGCTCGGGCGCTATCGCAGCGGAACGGTGGCGATGACCGACGGCGCGCTGGCCGAGCTGCGGGTCAGCGGCATTTTCGATGTCTCCGATCCGGATGTGGCGCTCGACGCCATCACCCGCACCCTGCCGGTGCGCGTGGTCTCGCTGACCCGGTACCTGGTCGTTCTCCGGCCGGCCTGAGGTTTTTTCGCCTCTGAACTTTTTTCGACCGGCGAGGTGAGGGGGCGGCAGGGCCGATCCGTCATCTCGGCGAGGGGTGTCGCGACTGCGTCTCACTCCTAACTCGGATGCGTGGGATGATGATGCAGAGTGATTGGACGGCCTTGCCGGGCGGGGCGCGCAGGATGTTGGGCGGCCTGGCCGCGGTGCTGCTGGCTTGCACGGCGCTGGCGCCCGCCTTCGGCCGGGCCGAATTGGCCCAGGCGGCGCCCGCGGTCCGCTTCGACATCCCGGCCGGGCCGTTGGCCGCCGCCCTGGCGCAGTTCGGCGACGCCGCAGGGCTGCAGCTGCTGTATCCGGCGGAGCTGGCGCGCGGCCTGGCCTCGCCCGGCGTCACCGGCGCGATGTCGCGCAACGAGGCGCTGCGCCGCCTCTTGTCCGGAACCGGCCTGACCTGGCGCTTCACCGGCGCCGACACGGTGACGCTGGAGCGGGTGCCGGGCGACGCCGCCGCCGGGGGCGGGCTGGCGCTCGACCCGATCGTCGTCACCGGCGCCGGCGGCACTGCCTGGGGGCCGGTCGACGGCTATGTCGCCACCCGCAACGCCACCGGCAGCAAGACCGACACGCCGCTGCTGGAGACGCCAGCATCGGTCTCGGTGATCGGCCGGACCCAGATGGAGGACCAGGCGGTCCGCACGGTGGACGAGGCGCTGCGCTACGCCCCCGGCATCCGGGCCCAGCCCTACGGCACCGACAGCCGCTTCGACTGGTTCACCATCCGCGGCTTCCGCGCCTATCAGGACGGGCTGTTCCGCGACGGGCTGTCGCTGTTCTCGACCGCGCTGGCAGGCTGGCGTGCCGAACCCTACGGGCTGGAGCGGATCGAACAGCTGCGCGGCCCGTCCTCCTTCCTCTATGGCGGCGGGTCGCCGGGCGGGCTGGTCAACCTGGTCAGCAAGCGGCCGCCGGAGGAGGCGCTGCGCTCGGCCGAGGCCGGGATCAACGAATACGGCCGCGCCTATGGCGCCTTCGACATCGGCGGCCCGCTGGACGACGACGGCAAGTGGTTCTACCGGCTGACCGCGCTGGTCCATTCCGGCGGCACCGAGACCGAGAAGGCCGAGGATTTCCGCGACTTCATCGCCCCCAGCCTGACCTGGAAGCCGAACCAGGACACGACGCTGACCATCCTGGCCAGCTACCAGCATGACGACCTGAACCAGGCGGCCGGCTTCCTGCCCTATGTCGGCACGGTGAAGCGGGCCGGCTTCGGCCGGATCCCGCGCGACCTGTTCACCAGCGAGCCGGGCTACGACACGTTCATCCGCAACCAGGCGATGATCGGCTATCAGCTGGAGCACCGCCTCGACGACACCTGGACGGTGCGGCAGAACTTCCGCTTCGCCCATCTCGACCTCTACAACGACGGCATGTTCGGCATCGGCTATGCCGATGCGGCCCAGACCCAGCTGGCCCGCCTCAACTACCGGACCCGGCCCGAGGTCAATTTCGTCACCGTCGACAACCAGGCCGAGGCGAAGTTCGACACCGGGCCGCTGCAGCACACCGCGCTGTTCGGGCTGGACTACAAGCGCTACCAGATCGACGACGATCAGGCGTCCGGCCCGGCCGCGCCGCTCGACATCGTCCATCCGCATTACGGCCAGCTGCCCGGCCCGGCGTCGCGCTACATCCTGAA
Source organism: Inquilinus sp. OTU3971 (assembly GCF_038440215.1). Taxonomy (NCBI): domain Bacteria; kingdom Pseudomonadati; phylum Pseudomonadota; class Alphaproteobacteria; order Rhodospirillales; family Rhodospirillaceae; genus Inquilinus; species Inquilinus sp. OTU3971. The sequence continues at coordinate 13,430 of NZ_JASATH010000047.1, forward strand.
CCGGCAGGTGATGAGTCAGCTCGGTGTCTACGTCCAGGACCAGGTCAGCTGGGACGACCACTGGTTCCTGACCGCGACCGGCCGCTACGACTGGGTGTCCTCCGACATCGACGACCACCTGACCGGCACCGGCACCAGCTCCACCGACGGCGCCTTCACCGGGCGCATCGCGCTGCTCGACAAATCCGATCTCGGCCTCGCCCCCTATGTCAGCTACGCCACCTTCTTCAACCCGGTGGTCGGCACGAATTTCGGCGGCCGGCCCTTCGAGCCGGAGCGCGGCGACCAGGTCGAGATCGGCGTGAAATACCAGCCGGAGGGCATGCGCAGCTTCCTGTCCGCCGCCGTGTTCGACCTGCGGCGCGAGAATGTCACCACCCCCGATCCGGACAACGTCCTGAACCAGCTGCAGACCGGCGAGGTCCGCTCCCGCGGCGTGGAGCTGGAGGCGACCGCCAGCCTGGCGGAGGGGCTGGATCTGGTCGCCTCCTACACCCGCTACGACCTCGAGGTGACGAAGAGCAACGACGTCGACAAGGGGAAGGTGCCGATCGGCGTGCCGGAGGAGCTCGGCTCGCTGTGGTTCGACTACAAGGTCCTGCACGGCGCGTTCGAGGGTATCGGCCTCGGCGGCGGCGTGCGCTATGTCGGCGCCAGCTGGGCGGACGCCGCCAACACGCTGAAGGTGCCGGCCTCCACCGTGTTCGACGCGGCGGTGAGCTATACCCATGACAATTGGCGCGTGGCGCTGAATGCCTCCAACCTGTTCGACCGCAGCTATGTCGCCGGCTGCAACGGCCCGAACGCCTGCTACTACGGCGACGGGCGCATGGTGAAGCTGACGCTGGGCGCCAGCTGGTGAGGCGCTGGGGGCTCTGCGCGCTGCTGCTCGCCCTGGTCGCGGCGCTGCCGGCCCGGGCGGAATGGCCGCGGACGGTCACCGACATCCTCGGCCGATCGGTGACGATCGCGCACGAGCCGCGGCGCATCCTGCTGGCCGAGGGCTTTCAGCTGATCGCGCTGGCGCTGCTCGACCCCGACCCGGTGTCGCGGCTGGCCGGGTGGGGCGGCGACCTTGAGAAGCAGGACCCGGCGACCTACGCCCTGTTCAAGGCGCGCTTCCCGGCGGTGGCGAAGCTGCCGGTGGTCGGCCTCGGCAGCGGCGAGACCTTCTCGATGGAGCAGGCGCTGGCGGTGGCACCGGACCTCGCCATCTTCAGTGCCTGGCAGGCGGCGGCGACCAGCCCCGAGGCCGTGGCCGCGCCGTTCGAGCAGGCCGGCATCCCGGTGATCTTCATCGACTTCTACCAGTCGCCGCTGACGCACATGGCGCCCAGCCTGCGGCTGCTCGGCCGGGCGCTGGGGCGGGAGCACGTGGCCGAGGCCTTCATCGCCTTCACGGAAGACCGGCTGCGCCGGATCCGTGACCGCATGGCCGGCGCGGGGCCGGGGCCGCGGGTGATGCTGCACGCCTATCCCGGCCTGTGGGCCTGCTGCTGGTCGGCCGGCAGCGGCAGCCTGGGCGAGGTGATCGCGCTGCTGGGCGGCCGCAACATCGGCGCCGACCGGTTTCCGACGCCGAATGGCGGCCAGCTGGACCTGGAATACGTCCTGGCGGCAGACCCCGAGGTCTACATCGCCACCGGCCTGCCGCAGCTCGACCAGGCCGGCAGCATCAGCATCGGCAGCGGGGTCGACGCGGCGACGGCGCGGGCCAGGCTGGCGGCGCTGGCGTCCGAGCCCGGCCTGGCCGGGCTGTCGGCGATGCGCCATGGCCGGGTGCACGCGCTGTGGAACTTCTTCAACGGCGGCCCGCTCAGCATCGTCGGCATCGAGGCGATGGCGCGCTGGATCCGGCCGGAGCTGTTCGGCGACCTCGATCCGGCAGCGACGCTGGCGGAGATCAACCGCCGCTTCCTGGCCGTGCCTTTCGCCGGCACCTACTGGGTCAGCCTCGATCCTTGAGTGGCGCGCCTAGCCGCTGTTGGAGAGTTCGCGGACCCTGGTCGCGGCCGGCACCGCCGGTTCCATCAGCCGCGCATTCACCGCCATGCGGTGATAGGTGCGGTCGACATGGGCCCAATGCGTGGTGCAGCCGCAGGTCCGGCAGGTGTGGAACTCCAGCGCCATGCGGTTCCACAGATAGACCAGCGTGGCGTCCGGCGCGGCGGTCAGCCGGACCTGCTGCGGCGCGTAATAGGCCCAGAGCACGCCGAGCTTGCGGCAGATCGAACAGTCGCAGGCCGTCACCTCCTCCGGCGGCGTGTCGATCGCCATGCGGACGGCGCCGCAATGGCAGGATGCCTCGATCATCGACCCCTCCCGTGGTCGTCGTTTCCGTGATACTGGCGGTGCCGCGCTTCGCAGGAAAGCCTGATGACGGATCTCGATCGGTATCGCGCCGCGATCCTTCGCGCCTTCCCCGACCTCGCCGCGTCGGACTTCCGGCTGCTGGCGGAGAGCTGGGATTCGACGGCGGTCGAGGCGGACGGCCTGGTCTTCAAGTTCCCGCGCCACGAGGCGGCGGCAGGGCGGCTGCGCAAGGAGGCCGCGCTGCTGGCCATGATCCGGCCCGCGGTGTCGCTGCCGGTCCCCGATCTCATGCTCGAAGAGGGGCCGCCCCTGTTCTCCCGGCACGCCAAGATCCCGGGTGAGCATCTGCTGACGCGGCACTATGACGAGCTGCCGGAGGCAGCCCGCCGGCGGCTCGCCGAGGATCTGGCGCGCTTCCACGCCGAGCTGCACCGGCTCGATCCCGGCCGGATGGCGGCCGCCGGCGCCGGGCCGGTCGAGGAGTGGGGCGGGGCGGACAGGATTGGCGCCAAGGCGCTGCCGGCGCTGACGCCGGAGCTGCGCCCGATGGCGGAGCATGTGCTCTCCGCCTATGACCGGCTGCCGGCCGAGCCGCATGAGGCGATCTACGGCTTCTTCGACGGGCATGGCTGGAACATGGCGTTCGACCATGGCCGGCAGCGGCTCAACGGCATCTACGATTTCGCGGATTCGGGCCTCGGCCCGCTGCACCAGGAGTTCGTCTATTCGAGCTTCGTGTCGCCCGACCTCACCGCCCGGCTCGTGGCGGCGTATGAGGCGCTGACCGGGCTGGGGCTCGACCACCGGCGGATCACCATCCTGACCGGCATGCACCGCCTGTGGGAGCTGGCCGAACTCGCCGACGATCCCGAGCATGTGTCGACGATGGTCCGCAGTTTTGCGGATTGGGTGGCGACGGCGGGCCGCTTCTAGGGGCGGATCAGAGCGCCGGCCGGTCCTCGCTCCGGCCGGCCCGCACCGGCGTGTCCATCAGCCGGTACTGGCCGATCAGCAGCGCCGCCTGGGTCCGCAGCGCGTCGCTGAGCTGCGGTGCGCCGCGGCCCATCTCGTCGGTCACCCGGAACAGCAGCTGCTCGATGGTGTCGAGGTGCTTGGTCCGCAGCGTGCCGGCGACATGCGCCTCCCGGCGCCTGGGGTCGAGCAGCGTGTCGTAGAGGGCGTCGAGATGCTCGACCAGCGTGGCGGCAGCGGCGATCGACGCCTCGTCGCCCTCGGTCGAGGTGAAGCGGATCGGTGGAACGATGCGTGTCGGCCGATCCATAGGGACCTCCCAGAAATCAACGGTCGACGATCCCTTGGATCGGGACATTTGGCAACCCGGAAGCGGACCCTTGCGAATAATTTATCCTACGGATTTTCCAGGGATTTTAGCGGCTGTCGAGATATCGGGTCTGGAAGGCGGAGAGATCGCGCCGGAAGCTGGCGAGGCTGTAGTCTCCGGTCTCCTGGGGAGGGGCGAGGTCCTGCAGGATCGCGTGCAGAATGCATTCCTGGGTCCGCCCCAGGCTGCCCTGGCGCGCCGCCACCATCGCCAGGGAGATCCAGCATGTCTCCTCCGGGCTGGGCGGAAATCCGTCCTCCCAGTTCTGGCCCTGGATGCGGAACCAGAAGTGCAGCGTCTGCGCGAGGCTCCGGCCGTCGTTCGTCATTCGGTCTGCCATCAGCATGGTCTTCACACAAGACATGGGGCGGCGATTTGTTCCGGCGTTCCGCAACAACCTGTCGATGAAGGCGATGCGACGGACCGCGGCGGAGCCGGACCCCGACCCACGCTCCCGGCAGCGTCTCCAGGCGTCGAGCGGATGCGATCAACTCTCATTTGCATTTCTTCATTGACTCAATGACCGCCGGTCAGTCATCAGTAGTCCACCGACCTCGCGAAGGCGGTTCCATCGGTTGCGGAGCGTGGCCGTCATGATGATCAACCGGACGATGCTGTCCCTGGCCGGGCCGGTCGGGGGCGAGGTGGCGCTGGGCGCCGGGCTGGGGCTGGCCGTCACCGCGGCCAATCTCGGCCAGGGCGTGCTGCTGGCGCTGGTCGCGGGCGGGCTGCTGCAGGGGCAGGGGCTGGCACCGGTGCTGCCGTGGATCGGCCTCCTGGCCGGGCTGGTGCTGCTGCGGGCGGGGCTGGTCTGGCTGGCCGAGCTGGCGGCCCAGCGCGCCGCCCAGAAGACCAAGCTGGCGCTGCGCCGGCGCCTGTTCGAGCGGCTGCTGCAGCTCGGCCCCGGCTTCGCCACCGAGCGCCGGACCGGCGAGATCCAGGCGACGCTGGTCGGCGGGGTCGAGGCGGTCGAGGCCTATGTCGCACGCTACCTGCCCTCGGTGATCGTCGCCGTGCTCGGGCCGCTCGCAGTGCTGGTCTGCCTGGCTGTGCTGGATCCCACATCCGCTGCCGTCCTGGCCGTCTTCGTGATCCTGGCGCCGCTGGTCAACTCGCTGTGGCTGGCCTGGCGCATGCCGCGGTCGACCGGGATCTTCGCCGCCATGGCCGTGTTCGGCGCCTTCCTGCTCGACAGCATCCAGGGGCTGGTGACGCTGAAGGCGTTCAACGCCGTCGGCCGGCGGCGGCAGGAGCTGTCGGAGCACGCCGCTAGGCTGCGGCGGGAATCGATGCGCGAGCTCAGCGTCACGCTGATGCGCGACGGGGTGACGACGCTGTGCTCGCTCGGCGGCGTCGCCGCGGTGCTGGCCTGGGGCGCCTGGCGCGTCTCGGCGGGCGAGCTGGCGCCGGCCGGTCTGCTGCTGGCGCTGTTCCTGGCGCGCGAGGCGTTCCGGCCGATCGAGCGCATGGACCAGGCGCTGCACGCCGCCTGGGCCGGCATCGGCGCGGGGAAGGAGATCGCGGCCCTGCTGGCGGCGCAGCCGGCGGTGATCGATGCGCCGCGCCTGCCGACCCCGGCGCCGCTGGCCGCCGGCATCGCCTTCGACCGCGTCAGCTTCGCCTATGACGGGGCGGAAGGGCCGACGCTGGACGAGGTGTCGCTGCGGGTGGAGGAGGGCGAGGTTGTGGCGCTGGTCGGCCCGTCCGGCGCCGGCAAGTCGACAATCGTGGCCCTGCTGCTGCGTTTCTTCGATCCGGCGCGCGGCGGCATCCGGGTCGGCGGCATCGACATCCGCGACCTGCCGCTGGCAGTCCTTCGGGAGAAGATCGCGGTGGTGTCGCAGGACACCCATCTGTTCCCCGGCACGGTCGCCGACAACCTGCGCATCGCCCGGCCGGAGGCAGGGCTGGACGAGCTGGTCGAGGCCACCCGCGCCGCCAACGCCCATGACTTCATCCAGTCCCTGCCCGAGGGCTACGACACCGAGGTGGGCGAGCGCGGCGCGCTGCTCTCGGGCGGCCAGCGCCAGCGCATCGCCATCGCCCGGGCGCTCTTGAAGAACGCGCCGATCCTGGTGCTGGACGAGGCGACGTCGAGCGTCGACGCCGCCAGCGAGCAGGCGATCCAGGACGCGCTGGAGCGGCTGTTCCGCAACCGCACCACCCTCGTCATCGCCCACCGCCTTTCCACCATCCGCAAGGCCGACCGCATCCTGGTGCTCGACCAGGGCCGGGTGGTGGAGGAGGGGCGGCACGAGGCGCTGCTGGCGGATGGCCGGCGCTACGCCCGCCTTGCCCAGGCCCAGGGAGCCGTCGCATGACCACGATCGAACTGACCGCCGGGGCCGCGCCCCGCTACCGCCTGCGCGACCTGCTGCCGGTCGCCGCCCGCCGGCCCGCCGGGCTGGCCCTGACCGCGCTGTGCGGCACTCTGGCCCAGCTGGGCATGCTGGCGACGCTGGCCACCGGCGCCTGGCTGGTCGGCGGCGCCATCACCGGCACCGCCGGGCCGATGCTGCAGCCCGCCGCCTGGGCCCTCGCCGCCGGGGTGATGGTCACGGCGCTGGCCCGCTGGGGCCAATCGTATTTCGGCCACGACCTGGCTTTCGCCCTGATCGAGGACCTGCAGCTCGGCCTGTTCGACGGCTTGGAGCGGGCGGCGCCCGGCTATGTCCTCGGCCGCCGCACCGGCGATCTGGCCGGCACCGCGACCGGCGACGCCGAGATGCTGGAGAGTTTCTTCGCCCATCTGCTCGGCGACTATGTCGGCGCCGCGCTGGTGCCGCTGGCGGCGCTGGTCGCGCTGGCTGTGATCCACCCGCTGCTGGCGCTGGTGCTGGCCCCGTTCCTGCCGCTGGTGGCGTCGATCCCGTTCTGGCTGGCGCGCCGCGCCGGGCAGCAGGGCGAGGCGCTGCGGGCCGAGCTCGGCCACCTCAACGCCGAGGTGGTGGAGGGCGTCCAGGGCCTGCGCGAGCTCGCGATCTTCGGCCATGGCCGGCGCTATCTCGACCGGCTGATGCGGCGGACGGCGGCGCTGCACGGCCACCAGCTGCGCTACGGCGCGAGGGCGGGGCTGGAGGCCGCTGCGATCGACATCCTGCTGGCGCTGGCCGTGCTGGCGGTGCTGGCCACCGGTGCCGGCCTGGCGGCGCAGGGCGCGCTGCCGATGGCGCTGTTCCCGCCGGCCCTGGTGCTGGCCGGCGCCGCGCTGGCGCCGATCACCCAGGTGACCGAGACCGGCCGCCAGCTCGGCGCGCTGCAGGCGGCGACGCGGCGGGTGCTGACCATCCTGCGCCAGGCGCCGCAGGTCGAGGATCGCGGCCGGGCCCGGCCGGCCGAGGCGCTGGCGCCGGAGATCCGGTTCGAAGGCGTCGGCTTCGGCTATGACGACGAGCGCGGACATGTGCTGCGCGGCTTCGACGCCGTCCTCGCGGCCGGCGAGACGGTGGCGCTGGTCGGCCGCTCCGGCGCCGGCAAGAGCACCTGCGCCAGCCTGATGATGCGGTTCTGGGACCCGGCGGCCGGCCGTATCACCCTCGGCGGCCACGATCTGCGCGACCTGCCGCTGGCGGAGTTGCGCCGGCGCGTCGCCGTCGTGCCGCAGGACGTGCATCTGTTCGACCTGCCGGTCGTCGACAACATCCGCCTCGGCCGGCCGGATGCGACCGAGGAGGACGTGCAGCAAGCGGCCCGGCTGGCCCAGGCCGACGGCTTCATCCGCGCCCTGCCGCAGGGCTACGGCACGCCCTGCGGCGAGCGCGGGGCGCGGCTGTCGGGCGGCCAGCGCCAGCGCATCGCCATCGCCCGCGCCTTCCTGCAGAACGCGCCGGTGCTGGTGATGGACGAGGCGGTGTCGAACCTGGACACCGAGAGCGAGCAGGCGCTGCAGGCGGCGGTGCGCGAGCTGCGGCGCGGCCGCACCACCCTGGTCATCGCCCACCGCCTGTCGACCATCCGCAGCGCCGACGGGATCCTGATGCTGGAGGGCGGCCGCATCGTCGAGACTGGCCGGCACGAGGAGCTGCTGCGTCGCGGCGGCCCCTATGCCCGCCTGGTCGCAGCCGCGGTCGACGGGGTGCTGGAGGCGTGAGGGCCCGTCGTCAGGCGACGGCCGCCCGCAGCGCCTCGTCGAGATCGGCGATCAGCTCGGACGGGTCCTCGATGCCGGCGGAGAGGCGCAGCAGGTCGTCGGGCACCGGGCTGGTCGGGCCCTCGACGCTGGCGCGGTGCTCGATCAGGCTCTCGACCCCGCCCAGGGAGGTGGCGCGCTTCCACAGTTCGACCGCCGCTGCCGTGGCGATCGCGGCCTGGGCGCCGGCCTTGACCCGCACCGACAGCATGCCGCCGAAGCCGCCCTGCATCTGCCGGGCGGCGACGGCATGGCCCGGCGCATCGTCCAGGCCGGGATAGAGCACGGCGGAGACCAGATCGTGGCCGCGGAAATGCTCGGCGATCGCCAGCGCCGTGGCCGAGGCTTGGCGCACCCGCGGCACCAGCGTGCGCATGCCACGCAGCAGCAGCCAGGCCTCGAACGGGCCGAGCACGGCGCCGTTCTGGGCCCGGAGGCGCTTGATCCGCTGCCAGGTCTCGTCGTCGCGGGCGGTGGCCAGCGCCCCGGCGATGACGTCGGAATGGCCGTTCAGGTACTTGGTCGCCGAATGCATCACCAGGTCGGCGCCCAGCGCCAGCGGCCGGGTCAGCACCGGCGTCGCGACGGTGGAATCGACCGCCACCCGTGCCCCGGCGGCGTGTGCCGCTTCGGCCACCGCGGCGATGTCGGTGACGGTCCACAGCGGGTTGGCCGGCGTCTCCAGCCACACCAGCTTCGTCTCGCCCGGGCGCAGCGCGGCGCGGACGGCGTCGATGTCATGGGTGTCGACCAGCTCGACCTGCAGCCCCCAGCGAGTGGCCTCGGTCAAGAGCCAGTTGCGCAGCGACCAGTACATCACCTTCGGCGCCAGCACATGGTCACCCGGCGCCAGCGCCAGGAACACCGCGGTCGCCGCGGCCATGCCGGAGGCGAAGACGGCGGCGCCCTCGGCCCCCTCCAGCGCCGCCAGCACCGCCTCGGCCTGGTCGAAGCTCGGGTTGTTGTCCCGGGCGTAGATCCGGCCGGACCGGTACTGGTTGTCCGGGTCGCGGATATAGGTGGAGGAGGGGTGGATCGCCGGGGTGACCGCCTTGGTCACCGGGTCGACCCAGCCCAGCGCCTGCGCCGCGATGCTGGCCTGCGAAAGCTTGCTCTTGTCCATCGTCCAGCCTCCGGCAGCTGTTCTATCAACCGCAGGACATCACGACCTGTCGAGTCTATCGGATCGTCATGGCGAGGAGCGCAGCGACGTGGCCATCCAGGGGGTGGTGCCGCTGGATGGCCACGCCCTTCGGGGCTCGCCATGACGGTTTAGCGACTTGAACGGCGGGTACTATTCCGTAAAGACGCGGGCGAAGATGTCGTCCACGTGCTTGGTGTAGAAGTCGTAGCTGAAGGCGTGCGCCAGGGTCTCGCGCGGGATCGTCACCTCCGGGTCGGCCGCCAGCCGGTCGAGGAAGCTGCCGCCCTCGTGCCACACCTTCATCGCGTTGCGCTGGACCAGGGTGTAGGCGTCCTCGCGGCTGACCCCGGCCTGGGTCAGGGCCAGCAGCACGCGCTGCGAGAACACCAGGCCGCCGAGCGATTCCAGATTGGCCTTCATCCGCTCCGGATAGATCAGCAGCTTGTCGACCACGCCGGTCAGGCGCGACAGGGCGAAGTCCAGGGTGACGGTGGCGTCGGGCGCCTGCATCCGCTCGACCGAGGAATGGCTGATGTCGCGCTCGTGCCACAGCGCCACATTCTCCATCGCCGGCACCACGGCGGCGCGCACCAGCCGGGCCAGGCCGGTCAGGTTCTCGGTCAGCACCGGGTTGCGCTTGTGCGGCATCGCCGACGAGCCCTTCTGGCCCGGGTGGAAGAACTCCTCCGCCTCGCGCACCTCGGTGCGCTGCAGGTGCCGGATCTCGATAGCCAGGTTCTCGATCGACGAGGCGACGACGCCGAACACCGAGAACACCATGGCGTGGCGGTCGCGCGGGATCACCTGGGTCGACACCGGCTCGACCTGCAGCCCCAGCTTGTCGGCGACGTAGCGCTCGACGAAGGGGTCGACCGAGGCGAAGGTGCCGACCGGACCGGAGATGGCGCAGGTGGCGATCTCGCGCCGGGCCTGCACCAGCCGGTCGCGGTTGCGGCGGAAGGCGGCCCAGTGGCCGGCCAGCTTCAGGCCGAAGGTGGTCGGCTCGGCATGGATGCCGTGGCTGCGGCCGACGGTCAGGGTGTGCCGGTGCTCCTCCGCCCGCCGCCGCAGCGCCGCCAGCAGGCCGTCGACATCGGCGATCAGCAGGTCGATCGCCTGGGACAGCTGGATCGACAGCGTGGTGTCCAGCACGTCGGACGAGGTCATGCCCTGGTGCACGAAGCGCGCCTCGGGCCCGACATATTCGGCCAGGTTGGTCAGGAAGGCGATGACGTCGTGCCGGGTCTCGCGCTCGATCTCGTCGATGCGCTCGACATTGAAGTTGCCGCGCTCGCGCACCGCCTTGACCGCCGACTCCGGCACGATGCCCAACTGGGCCATCGCCTCCAGCGCCGCGACCTCGATGTCCAGCCAGATCCGGTACTTGTTCTCCGGCTCCCAGATCCGGGTCATCTCGGGGCGGCTGTAGCGGGGGATCATCGGCTTGGTCCAGATGCAAGGCGGGAAGGGGCTGAGGCGGGATATAGCAGCAAGGGCCGGCATGGCGGAAGCGCGCGGCCCTGCCAAGGGCGCATGCCGCCGCTGCGCCGACTGGAATTGGACCGGTCGTTCCGGGCCGATTGGTCCTGGCGGCCAGTCCGATTCATCGCCATCTGTCCAGCGCCCGCCTTGCTGCCCAGGACCTGCCATGTATGTCCCGCCCGCCTTCCGGGAAGACCGGATCGAGATCCTGCACGCCGCCATCCGCGAGGCCGGCCTGGCCACGCTGGTCAGCCTCGGCGCCGACGGTCTCGTCGCCAGCCATGTGCCGATGCTGCTGGATGCCGAGGCCGGGCCGAACGGCACGCTGTATGGCCACCTCGCCAAGGCCAACCCGCATGCCGCCGGCGGCCTGGCGGGGGTGGAGGCGCTGGCGATCTTCCAGGGGCCGGACGCCTACATCACGCCGTCCTGGTATGAGACCAAGCGCCAGACCGGCAAGGTGGTGCCGACCTGGAACTATGTCGCCATCCACGCCCGCGGGCCGCTGGAGATGTTCGACGACGCCGACCGGCTGCTCGACCTGGTGACCCGGCTGACCCGGCGGCACGAGGGCGGCCGGGCCGCGCCCTGGGCGGTGGCCGACGCGCCGGCGGATTTCGTCCGCGCCCAGCTCAAGGGCATCGTCGGCTTCGCCCTGCCGATCGCCCGGCTGGAGGGCAAGTGGAAGATGAGCCAGAACCGTCCTGCCGCCGATCGTGCCGGCGTGGTCGAAGGGCTGCGCGGCGAGGGCCGGGACGAGGTCGCGGCGCTGGTGCCGGAAGGCTGACTCCCAGCGACACCCTGGCCCTTGCTCGCCGCACCGCAATATCGGACGGTGAGACAAGTCTCACGGCGAGGGATCATCATGGCCGAAGCGCGTCACCGCGTGGTCGTCATCGGCGCCGGCTTCGGCGGGCTGCAGGCCGTGCTCCGTCTCAAGGGCGCGCCGGTCGACATCACCCTGATCGACCGTCGCAACCACCATTTGTTCCAGCCGCTTCTGTACCAGGTCGCCACCGCGTCGCTGGCGCCATCGGAGATCGCCTGGCCGGTCCGCCACCTGGTGGCGCGGCGGCCGGAGGTGCGGACCATCCTGGGCGAGGTCACCGGCGTCGACATGGCCGGCCGGCAGGTGCAGCTGGGCGACGAGCGGGTGCCCTACGACACGCTGCTGGTCGCGACCGGCGCCCGCCACGCCTATTTCGGCCATGACGACTGGGAGCCTTTCGCCCCCGGGCTGAAGGACATCGACGACGCCACCGCCATCCGCCGCCGCATCCTGATGGCCTTCGAGCGGGCGGAGACCGAGACCGACCCGGCGGTGCGCCGGGCGCTGCTGACCTTCGTCATCGTCGGCGGCGGGCCGACCGGGGTGGAGATCGCCGGCACCATCGCCGAGCTGGCGCACCACACCATGGTCAAGGATTTCCGTGCGCTCAATCCGAAGGAGGCGCGGATCCTGCTGGTCGAGGCCGGGCCGCGGGTGCTGCCGGCCTTCCCGGAGGACCTGTCGGCCTATGCCAAGGCGGCGCTGGAGGGGCTGGGGGCGGAGATCCTCACCGGCCGTGCCGTGACCGCCTGCGACGCCGAGGGCGTGGCGCTGGCGACGGAGCGGATCCCGGCGAAGACCATCATCTGGGCCGCCGGCGTGCAGGCTTCGCCGGCCGCGATCTGGCTGGGGGCCGAAGCCGACCGCGCCGGCCGGGTGATGGTCGCGCCCGACCTGACACTGCCCGGCCATCCCGAGATCTTCGTGGTCGGCGACACCGCCCGGCTCGACGCCTGGAACGGCCAGCCGCTGCCCGGCATCGCTCCGGCCGCCAAGCAGCAGGGCCAGCATGTCGCCGACACCATCCGGGCCCGGCTGGAGGGCAAGGCGGAGGCGCGGTCGTTCCGCTACAAGCATGCCGGCAGCCTGGCCACCATCGGCAAGCGCGCCGCGGTGATCGATTTCGGCTGGATCAAGCTGCGCGGCTGGCTGGCGTGGTGGATCTGGGGCTTTGCCCACATCTACTTCCTGATCGGGCTGCGCAACCGCCTGACCGTGGCGCTGAGCTGGCTGTGGATCTACACCACCGGCCAGCGCAGCGCCCGGCTGATCACCGGCCGCGGGCGGGACGAGTAGGCGCTCCGTGCCCGGTCAGGCGTTTCGGGCCTCCACGCAATGCCCTTCTCGCCCTGGTCGCGCTTCACAGGCGGCCTGCCACCGCCCGGATGCGGCCCGAAGCGGAGGAGCGGGTCATCCCCTGTCAGCTCGCCCTCGCTTTTCCCGTGCGGCGCAACGCGCTGACCGACAGCCATGCCGCCGATGCCAGGAAGTAGATCGCGCCCACGGCAGCATAGCCGGCGAGAGCGGTGATCGACGGCGGCGTCGGCATCCGCGCCTGCACGATGAAGACCACGCCGGCCAGCGCCGATTGGCCGCCGCTCAGGATCATCGCCCACTGCGCGCCATAGCTCGTCCACCGGCGAACCGCGGTGCCGAGCTGCAACAATCCGGAGAGTATGGCCCAGACGCCGAACACCCCGAGCACCGCGTTCATGCTCGTCTGCAGAGTCACAGCGACGGCGACGGCGGTGATCAGACTTACGGCGACGTTGATGCTTTGCGTGCGGTTCCGGCCGAGCCCGCCGCTTCGCGACGCATCGGCGTAGTTCGCCAGGGCATCCCATGCAGGATAGGCGATCAGCAAAACCGCTGCGATCGCCGATGCGCGCTGCCCGAGAGTGAACGCCGCGGCCACCCATAGGGCGGAAAACGCCGCTCGAGCGAAGTAGTAGAACCTCAACCATCGTTCCTGAGCACTGGTGAGATCCATAGGTTGGTCGGTCATCGAACGTCCTTTCGACTACGGGCGGACCTCGAGGGCGCTTCCTCGAAGTCGACAATTTATCTACCGACTAGTCGGTAGTCTCGATGCGCGGTTTACTGCATCGGTTTCGGTGCGGCGCGCCGCTGGGCGCCGATGGCGGGCAGCAGCCCGCCTGGGAGGATCAGCTGGACAGCCGGTCGAGCAGAGGAGCCGTGATGACGGCAAACATCGTCGGGTCGCCATAGGCCCGGGCTGACACCATCGCTCCGTGGACGGTCGCCATGAAAGCCTCCGCCTCCACGCGGGGCGCGCTCGCGAGTTGGAGGCGACCCTGCCGCATCCCGCGTTCGAGCACCGAAGTCAGCCACGCCGACAAGAAGCGGAAATGCGCCTTGACCTCAACCGCCACCGCTTCCGGCAGCATGGGAAGTTCGGTCGCGAGAAGGGCGCAGACACAGAATGACAGGCTCGCATCCGTGATGCACGTCTCCCAAAATCCCAAATAGGCTCGGAGTTGCTCTGCCGGATCGGTGACATGGCTTTCGATCTGTGCAAGTCCCGCCTCGGCGTCTTCGCGGTAGCGAGAGACGAGCGTGCGGACCAGATCGGCCTTGCTCGGGAAGTGATGATGGATGCTTGGCTTGCGAATGCCGACCACTTCGGCAATGTCGGCATAGCTGAAGCCGTTGTAGCCCCCGGCGACGATCAGAGATCGCGCACAGGCCAGGATATCGTCGGCAGTGGAAGGAGGGCTGCTCATAAAGATTTTCTACCTTCTAGTAGGTAGCAAGTCAAGTTGCGATGCGCCGCTCGAAGGGGCGGTTGGCGTGCACGAGGAACTGGCCGAGACGGGTCCCGCGTTCCCGGCCATACTCCGATCCGGATGGGAGGGAATCATGGGATATCCGATCGAGGGCATCGCCGGCACGGCGCTGATCCGGGCGCCGTCCAATCTCGGGCTCCGGCCGCTGCGGCCGGGGCATGAGCCCGGCACCTGGCGGGCGCCGGAGGTGCTGACCGAAGCCGGGCTGGCGGCGCGGCTGGCGCCGACGCGGACGGTCGATCTGGACCGGCCGCGCTACAGCACCGACCCGCAGCCCGGCACCGTGCTGCGCAACGGCCCGGCGATCCGCCGCTTCAACCAGCAGGTCGCCGATGCCGTGGACTCGGCGCTGCGCGATCGGCTGTTCCCGGTGGTGGTCGGCGGCGACTGCTCGATCCTGATCGGCGCCCTGGCCGGGGCGCGGCGGCATTCGGATCTGGCGCTGGTCCATCTCGACGGCCACAGCGATTTCCGCCACCCCGGCAACTACGAGGACTTCCCGCTGCATTCGGCCGCCGGCATGGACCTGGCGCTGGCGATCGGCCTGGGCGACCCGCTGATGCTGCGCTGGGACGGCGCGCCGGACCCGCTGGTGCCGGCCGAGCGGGCGATCCAGATCGGCGAGCGCGAGGGCCGCGACCCGGACTGGGGCTGGGAGGACATCGCCGACACCGCGATCACCCGGATCGACATGTTCGAGCTCTTGGAGATCGGGCCGGAGCAGGGGCTGCGCCGCAGCTTCGCGGTGCTGGACCGGACGCCCACAATCCCGTTCTGGGTGCATCTCGACGTCGACATCCTCGACCAGGCGGTGATGCCGGCGGTGGATTCGCCCGGCAGCCCGGGGCTGGATTTCGACGGGCTGGCGGAACTGCTGCGCGGCTTCCTGGCCTCGCCGCGCTGCCTCGGCCTCGACGTCACCATCTACGACCCCGACCTGGACCCGGACGGGGACTACGCCCGGGGCCTGGTCGAGATGCTGGCCGACGGGCTGGCGCCGTTGACAGCCTCCCGCCGTCGCTGAGGAGCCTGGCCAGATGGACATGTCGGTGCCCGACCAGGGCCTGCGGCGGGCCGTTCGCGCGGTTGCTCTCCTCAATCTCGGCTATTTCGGTGTCGAGTTCGCGGTTGCGCTCGCCATCGGCTCCGTATCGCTCTTCGCCGACAGCGTCGATTTCCTCGAAGACGCGTCGATCAATCTCCTGATCCTCGCGGCGCTCGGATGGACGGCGCGCCGTCGTGCCAGGGTCGGGATGGCGCTGGCCGGGATCATCCTCGTTCCCGGCCTGGCGACGCTGTGGACCGCCTGGGACAAATTCGCAGCCCCGACGCCGCCGGAGCCGCTGGCGCTGTCGCTGACCGGCCTGGGCGCGCTCGCGGTCAATCTCTGCTGCGCCCTGATGCTCGCCCGCTTCCGGGGGCGCAGCGGCAGCCTCACCAAGGCCGCCTTCCTCTCGGCGCGCAACGACGCCCTGGCCAATGTCGCGATCGTCGCCGCCGGCCTGCTCACGGCGTATACGCTGTCGGCCTGGCCCGACCTGATCGTCGGCCTCGGTATCGCGGCCATGAATGCCGACGCGGCGAGGGAAGTCTGGCAGGCCGCCCGCGAGGAGCACCGCGCGGCGGCCGGCTGAGTGCGTCCGGCGCCGGGTGATTTCTGCGTAGGTTGGGTTCGCCATGGCGAACCCAACCGGGTTCAGGCTGCGCGATATTGGGTTCGCGTGCCGCGAACCCAACGAAGCTGCCGGTCAGTAGGCGCGGGCCAGGATCGCCCGGTCGGGCGTCCCGGCGGCGGTGCCGGGGGCGCCGTCCTCGGCCGGGACCAGGCAGCGGACCGTGACGCCGATCTCGGCCAGCGCGGCCTCCTCCGCCTCCGACCCGCTCCAGGGCACGCGCACGAAGCCGGCCCCGCTGCGGTAGCCGTCGGCGCCGCCATCGCCGAGCAGGGCGCGGGCCTCGTCCAGGGTCGATGCGTCGCGCAGGCGGGCGTCGCGATAGGTGCGGGCCTCGGCGAGGAGGGCGGTCTGGATCGCGGAGAGCTGGCCGGGCAGGGCGGCGATGAACGCGTCCAGCCCGGTCTCCGCCTTGCCGTCCTGCAGCCGGTCGCGGCGCCAGGTGGTGATCCGGCCGGCGGCGAGGTCGCGGGCGCCCAGCTCCACGATCACCGGCACGCCCTTGCGCACCCAGTCCCAGCGCTTGGCGGAACCGCTGCCGGGGCGCCGGTCGATCGTGACGCGCACCGCCTCGCCCCGCCAGGATTCTCGTCGGAGCCGTCCGGCAATCTCGTCGCAGCGGGCCAGGACGGCGGCATCCTCGGGCGTGCCGCGCAGCACGGGCAGGATCGCGACCTGGTCGGGCGCCACCGCGGGCGGCAGGCGCAGCCCGTCATCGTCGCTGTGGGTCATGATCAGCGCGCCGATCAGCCGGGTCGAGGCGCCCCAGGAGGTGGTGTAGGGCAGCTTGACGGTGCCGTCCGCATCGGTGAAGCGGATGCCGGCGGCCCGGGCGAAGTTCTGCCCCAGGAAGTGGGAGGTGCCGGATTGCAGGGCGCGGCCGTCCTGCATCATCGCCTCGATGCACAGGGTGATGACCGCGCCGGGGAACTTCTCCCGCGTCGTCTTGCGGCCGGCGATCACGGGCAGCGCCAGGGCGTCCTCGGCCACCTCGCGGTAGATGCCCAGCATGCGCTCGGTCTCCTCGACCGCCTCGGCCTCGGTGGCGTGGGCGGTGTGTCCCTCCTGCCAGAGGAACTCGGAGGTCCGCAGGAAGATGCGGGGCCGCTTCTCCCAGCGCACCACATTGGCCCATTGGTTGATCAGCACGGGCAGGTCGCGGTGCGACTGGATCCAGCGCGAGAACGCCTCGCCGACGATCGTCTCCGAGGTCGGGCGCACGACCAGGGGCTCCTCGAGGGGCGCGTCGACCTGCAGCCGGCCGCCGACATTGGCCAGGCGGTGATGCGTCACCATCGCCACCTCGGCGGCGAAGCCTTCGACATGCTCGGCCTCCGCCTGCAGGTACTGCAGGGGAATGAACAGGGGGAAGTAGCAGTTGCGGTGGCCGGTCTCCTTGAAGCGGCGGTCGAGGATCGCCTGGATCCGCTCCCAGATGCCGTAGCCCCAGGGCTTGATCGTCATGCAGCCGCGCACGGGGGCGGGCTCGGCCAGATCGGCGGCGCGCACGACGGCCTGGTACCAGCCGGCATAGTCGTCCGCGCGCGTGGGGGTGACGGCGGTGGTCTTGCTCTGTGTCATCGGAGGTGTTCCTGGCGTGGGGAGATGCCTGGCGTGCAGGCAGGAACGGACGGTCCGGACGCAACGACGCACGGGACCGCGGCGCGGACCGGGCCCGGGAGCGTTGCGTGAGGCTGGGAAGCCTTGGCTTGGACGGTCCGGACGCGGTCAGCGCGCCGGGAACGGTCGCCCGATGGTGGGAACGAGGGCAGGCACGACCCATCCGCCGCCGCAGGCGGTGGAGTTGGCGTCGTGCTGGGTGCCGGCGATGGTCACCGGAAATCCTCGTCCGTGGCTGCCGTCATCGCTGACGGCAGCCCGAGACTAGCGGAAGCGCCCGGACGCGGAAAGCCCCGCGTCGGCAGGGTCAATGCGCCATCAGCACCGGGCGGTCGGCGTGGAACAGCATGTGCTCGGTGACGCCGCCCAGGATCATCTCGCGGAACCGGCTGTGGCTGTAGCCGCCCATGACGATCAACCCGGCATTGGCGCGCTGGGCCGCGGCCAGGATGGCGGCGTCGACCCCCTGCTTCGGGTCGTCCTCGGCGATCCGGTTCGCCGGCGCGCCGTGGCGGCTGAGATAGCGCACCAGCTCGGCCGCGGTGCACCGGTCCTCGCCCTCGTCGCGGGTATAGACGCTGACGGTGGTCGCCGCCTCCAGGAAGGGCAGGGCGGCGGCGACGCTGCGCGACGCCTCCTTGCCGCCGTCCCAGGCGACCAGGATGCGCTCGGCGAAATCCTCCGATACCGCGCCGGGAACGATCAGCACCGCGCGGCCGGTCTCGAACAGCGCCGCCTCCAGCACCGCCCGGCTGGCGTTCGGGTCCTGGCCCGGGCCGGGCGTCACGATCAGGTCGGCGACGGTGCCGCGATGGCCGATCGCCGCGGTCTCGCCGCCGGTCTCCTCGCGGAACTCGACCTCGGGCCCGGCGCCCGTCTCGGCCTTGGCGGCCTCGAACACGGCGCGGTTGCGGGCGGCGACCTCGTTCGAGGCCCTCTCGGCGCCCTCCAGCAGCATGCTGGTGGCGACCGCCATCTCGGCCCCGGTATAGGCCAGGACCCGCTGCGGGTCGGGGCGGAGCGACAGCACCTCGACCGAGGCGTCGAAGCGCCGGCCGACGCGCAGGGCGGCATCGAGCGCGGCGCGGTCGCCGGCATGGCCGCTGAGGGGGACGAGCAGGTGCTGGATGGTCATGCAGCCTCCGGGGCTTTCAAGTCCATGGGCATTGTCCTCCCATGGAAACCGCCGATCCAGCGTTTCAGTGCCCCGCATGGCTGCGTCCCGCTTGGGCTCGGTCAGGCGCTGGCCACCGGCGGCGTCAGGCCGTGCTTCTTCAGGATCGCGGCCTGCCGCTTGGCCAGGATGGCCTGGTCGAAATCGGCGATCAGCTCGTTGAACAGGCTGTGCCAGTTCACCCGGGCCTTGAGGTGGATGAAGACCGAGCCTAGGCCGAGCGCCGCCCGGTCCATGAACACGAATTCGCGCGGCACCTCGACCCCGCCGACCCGGCGCAGCTCCCTATGCACCTGCTCGGCGGTCTCGCGGCCGTAGACGCCGTTCTTGGCCTCGCCGATCAGCCGCACCTTGTTCTCCAGGATCGGGCCGTACAGGAAGCCGGCCCAGACGTTCAGCACGTCGGCCAGCTCGTTGGTGATGTTCTTGAAGCCCCAGGTCCGGTAGGCCTCGACCGCCCGGTCGCGGTCGTTGGTCTCCAGCGCCCGGTACAGCTCGATCACGGCGCCGACGAAGCTGGGCGGGAACACCCGGACGCAGCCGAAATCGAGCAGGTTGATCGAATCGTCCGGCCGCACCGTGTAGTTGCCGAGATGCGGGTCGCCATGGATCACGCCGTAATAGTAGAGCGGCACATACCAGGCCCGGAACATGTTGAGCGCCAGCTGCGCCCGCTGCTCCTCGCTGCCCTGGACGAAGGTCAGGATCCCCTCGCCGTCCTGCCAGGTGGTGGTCAGGAGGCGCCTGGTCGACAGCTCCGGCACCACCTCCGGCACATGCACGTTCGGCTCCTTCGCCAGCATCTCGGCATAGAGCTGCGAGTGCCGGGCCTCGAGCGCGTAGTCCAGCTCCTCGCGCAGCCGCTCCGAGATCTCGGCGTGGATCTGCTTGGTCGAGACGGTCTTGTCGTAGCGCTCGAAGATGCCGAGGATCAGCTTCAGCTGCTTCAGGTCGGCCTCGACCGCCGACTGCATGTCCGGATACTGCAGCTTGCAGGCCAGGCGCCGACCGTCGAGCCCGACCGCCCGGTGCACCTGGCCGAGCGAGGCCGCGGCCGCCGCCTCGTGCTCGAAGCTCTGGAACCGGCCCTGCCAGGCCTGGCCCAGCTCGCTCGCCATCCGGCGCTTGACGAAGGGCCAGCCCATCGACGGGGCGTTGGCCTGCAGGTGCTGCAGCTCCTGCGCATATTCCTTCGGCACCGCCTCCGGGATGGTGGACAGCATCTGCGCCACCTTCATCAGCGGGCCCTTCAGCCCGCCCAGCGCCGCCCGCAGCTCGTTGGCATGCGCCTCGCGGTCGACCTTGAGGCCGAGATAGCGCTCGCCCGCCACCCGGGCGGCGAGGCCGCCCATGGCGCCGGAGACGCGGGCGTAGCGGCGCAGGCGGCCACCAAAACTGTTCTCTTCGTCGGCCATGATCCAACCGGAGGTCGCGCGACCGGGCCCGGCCGCCCGACCTATCTAGGGACACAAGGCCGATCCGTCACCCCCGGCGGTGTCGCACGCGCCCTTTCGGGTTCGTTTCCGTCGCGTTTTCGGCAAAGCCGGACATCTTGGATCAAGGACAGCAATACTGTCGGGTTTCCGTTGCTTTCTTGCCGGAGAGGCCCTGGTGCGATTGTCCCCGGGGCGAAAGAAGATTACCTATTGAGGGGTGGCCGCGGCGACAGACCGGCGGTCTTTCGGGAGGCATCGATGACGGCAACGGCGCTTGCTTCCGTGAGCCTCGAGGACAAGTACACCCTCGACTCCGGCCGCATCTATCTCACCGGCATCCAGGCGCTGGTCCGCCTGCCCCTGATGCAGCGCCGGCGCGACGAAGCCGCCGGGCTGAACACCGCCTGCTTCATCTCCGGCTATCGCGGCTCGCCGCTCGGCGGCTACGACCAGGCGCTGTGGGCGGCGCGCAAATTCCTGCAGAAGCAGAACATCGAGTTCCAGCCTGGGCTGAACGAGGATCTCGGCGCCACCGCGGTCTGGGGCAGCCAGCAGGTCGGCCTTTGGCCCGGCGCCAAGCATGACGGCGTCTTCGGCATCTGGTACGGCAAGGGCCCGGGCGTCGACCGCACCGGCGACGTGTTCAAGCACGCCAACTTCGCCGGCACCTCGAAATTCGGCGGCGTCCTGGCCCTGGCCGGCGACGACCATGCCTGCAAATCCTCGACCGTGCCGCACCAGTCCGAGCACGCCTTCATCGCCCATATGATGCCGGTTCTGAACCCGACGAATGTCCAGGAGATCCTGGATTACGGCCTCTATGGCTGGGCGATGAGCCGCTATTCCGGCCTGTGGGTCGGCTTCAAGACCATCGCCGAGAACGTCGACAGCTCGGCCTCGGTGCATGTCGACCCGAACCGGGTCCAGATCGTGCTGCCCGAGGATTTCGCGATGCCGCCCGGCGGGCTGAACATCCGCTGGCCCGACCCGCCGCTGGTGCAGGAGGAGCGGCTGATGCGCGACAAGCTGTATGCCGCGCTCGCCTTCGCCCGCGCCAACAAGCTCGACCACCTGGTCTATGACAGCGGCCGGCACCGCTTCGGCATCGTCACCACCGGCAAATCCTATCTCGACGTCCGCCAGGCGCTGGACGACCTCGGCATCGACCGGGCGCTGGCGGCGCAGCTGGGCATCTGCATCTACAAGGTCGGCATGCCCTGGCCGCTGGAGCCGACCGGGGTGCGCGCCTTCGCCGAAGGCCTCGACGAGCTGATCGTGGTCGAGGAGAAGCGCGCGCTGATCGAGAACCAGCTGAAGGAGCAGCTGTACAACTGGCAGGCCGACAAGCGGCCGGTGATCGTCGGCAAGTTCGACGAGAAGCGCGACTGGATCCTGCCCTCGACCGGCGAGCTGACCCCGGCCCAGATCGCGGTCGCCATCGGCAAGCGCCTGCTGAAGTACCTGGACCATCCCGGCCTGGCCGAGCGGGTGCGCTACCTGGAGGAGCGCGAGGGCCAGAAGAAGATCGTCAAGGCGGCGGTCGACCGGGTGCCGTTTTTCTGCTCCGGCTGCCCGCACAACACCTCGACCCGGGTGCCCGAGGGCAGCCGCGCCATGGCCGGCATCGGCTGCCACTACATGGCGACCTGGATGCCCGACCGCAAAGCCGAGACCTTCAGCCAGATGGGCGGCGAGGGCGCGGCCTGGATCGGCCAGGCGCCGTTCACCGACACCAGGCACGTCTTCGTCAATCTCGGCGACGGCACCTATTTCCACTCCGGCAGCCTGGCCATCCGCGCGGCGCTGGCCGCGGGCGTCAACGCCACCTACAAGATCCTGTTCAACGACGCCGTGGCGATGACCGGCGGCCAACCGGTCGACGGCACCCTCACCGTGCCGATGATCGCGGCCCAGTTGAAGGCCGAGGGCGTCCAGACCCTGGTCGTGGTCACCGACCGGCCGGAGATCTATGGCGAGCGGGGGACGCAGAGCAAGCTGCTGCCGGCGGGCGTGCCGGTCGAGCACCGCGACGAGCTCGACCACGTCCAGCAGCGGCTGCGCGACACGCCCGGCGTCTCGGTGATGATCTACGACCAGACCTGCGCCGCCGAGAAGCGTCGCCGCCGCAAGCGCGGCCTGATGGAGGACCCGGCCCGCCGGGTGTTCATCAACGAGGCGGTGTGCGAGGGCTGCGGCGACTGCTCGAAGGTCTCGAACTGCCTGTCGGTGGTGCCGGTGGAGACCGAGTTCGGCCGCAAGCGCGCGATCGACCAGTCGAGCTGCAACAAGGACTATTCCTGCGTCAACGGCTTCTGCCCGTCCTTCGTCTCGGTGCTGGGCGGCAAGCTGCGCAAGCCGAAGCCGGCCGCGGAGGGCAGCCTGTTCCCGGCGCTGCCCGAACCGACGCTGCCGTCGCTGGACCAGCCCTACGGCATCATGATCACCGGCATCGGCGGCACCGGCGTGATCACCATCGGCGCGCTCCTGGGCATGGCCTCGCATCTCGAGGGCAAGGGCGTCTCGGTGCTCGACCAGGCCGGCCTGGCCCAGAAGGGCGGCGCCGTGGTCAGCCATGTCCGCATCGCCCGCGATCCGGCCGACATCCACGCCGTGCGCATCGCTGCCGGCGGCGCCAGGCTGATGCTGGGCTGCGACCTGGTCGTCGCCGCCTCGGGCGAGGCGCAGTCGAAGATCCATCCCGGCCTGACCCGGCAGGTGGTGAACAGCCACGAGACCATCACCGGCGCCTTCACCCGCAACCCGGACTTCGTCGTCCCCGGCAAGTCGATGCTGGAGGCGGTGGCGAAGAACGGCGGCGACCCGGCGCTGCTGGACGCGGTCGACGCCACCCGCCTGGCCACCGCGCTGCTCGGCGACAGCATCGCCACCAACCTGTTCATGCTCGGCTATGCCTGGCAGAAGGGGCTGGTGCCGGTGTCGCACGAGGCGCTGGAGCGGGCGATCGAGCTGAACGGCACCGCGGTTGCCATGAACAAGGCCGCCTTCCTGTGGGGCCGCCGCGCCGCCCACGACCTCGCCACGGTCGAGCGGCTGGCGACGCCGCCGCAGGAGGAGGGGCACCGGCTGTCGCGCACCCTGGACGAGACGATCGCCCGCCGGGTCGAGCAGCTGACGGCCTATCAGGACGCCGCCTATGCCGCGCGGTTCAGCACGCTGGTCGGCAAGGTGCGCGCCGCGGAAGCGAAGCTGGGCCGCGAGGACCTGACCGAGGCGGTGGCCCGCAACTACTACAAGCTGCTGGCCTACAAGGACGAGTACGAGGTCGCCCGGCTGTACACCGACGGCACCTTCCTGAAGCAGCTCGAGGCCCAGTTCGAGGGCGACTACAAGCTGCAGTTCCACCTGGCGCCGCCGTCCTTCTCCGAGAAGGACCCGGAGACCGGCCATCTGAAGAAGCGCACCTTCGGCCCCTGGATGCTGCGGGCCTTCGGCCTGCTGGCGCGGATGAAGCGGCTGCGCGGCACCGCCCTCGACCCGTTCGGCCGGACCGCTGAGCGCAAGGCCGAGCGGCAGCTGATCACCGATTACGAGGCGGTGGTGGAGGAGCTGCTGGCCCGGCTGGGGCCGGACACCCACGCCGTCTGCGTCGCCATCGCCCGGGTGCCGGAGCAGATCCGCGGCTATGGCCACATCAAGGACGAGGCCCTGGACAAGGCCAAGGCGCGTGAGGCCGAGCTGCTGGCCACCCTGCGCACCCCGGCCGCGCCGAAGCTGGCGGCGGAGTAGGGGCGGTGCCTCAGGCGGGGGACGTCACCGGAACGGATTGATGATGGTCACGCCGTCGATGGTGCGGCCGTGTGACATGTCTTCGGAATGGAGCTCACGGCAGCCGGCGGCGCGGGCTGCGGCGACAATGGCGCTGTCCCAGAATGAGAACTGGTGAAGCGCCTTGATCTCCAGCGCCGCTTTCAGGATCGCGACGGTGTTCTCCTGGATCTGGAAGCGCAGCCAGGTGCGGATCAGGCCCACCGCGATGTCGTGGGGAAGGGGGTCGGGTCGTGACGCCCTGGTCGCCTGCACGTAGAATTCCTGCAGCACCTGCACGGAAAGAACGCAGTCATCGCGGTCCAGCAGCGCCAGAGCCCGGTCGCGCTTCTTCATTTCCTCCGCTGCGCTGCTGACGGAATACAGCAGGATGTTGGTGTCGAGGAACGGACCCAATTTCAGGCGCCGCGTCCGTGGATGTCGTCGCGTGACAGGCGGTCGGACGCACGGAATGAGCGTATCGAGGCCCGCAACTTGGCCTCCTCACGCTTCAATCGTTCGGTTTCGCTTTCCTCCTGGGCCAGCTCGTTCAGGAATTGCTTGACCAGGGCCGAGACGGAAGTGTCTCGCTCGGCGGCCTTCATGCGGGCGCGGCGATAGGTGTGATCGTCCACGGAAACTGTGATGTTTTTCATAGGGTCACAGTAGCCGCATTCCGCGCGGCAAACAACGGCGGCAAAGGAGGCGACCGCTCAGTCGGACGGCAGCGCCGGCGGTCGGCATTGCGCCAGCAGGCGGACCAGCTCCGCCTGCCGGCTGGTGCCGGTCTTGTCGAAGATGCGCGACAGATGGGTGCGGGCGGTGTTGCCCGAGATCGAGAGGCGGTCGGCCGCCGCCTGGATGCCGTCGCCGCGGCTGATCTCGGCGGCGAGCGCCGATTCCGCCGCGGTCAGGCCGAACATCTCGCGCAGCAGGGCCCGGGCAGGGGCGACGGCGGCATTCGGATCGGTGATGAGGACCGCGGCCCATGCCGCCTGCCCGGGATGGATCCTGGCATGGGCGCCGGACAGCGGGACCACGGTCAACAGCAGCGGGTGCGCCCCGGACGATCGCGACACCCGGACATAGGCACCGGCCGCCGCGGCGCGCTCCACGGCATCGATGCTGCCGGCGGGCAGGCCGGCCGCGACGGCGGCGGCGATCGCCCGATGCAGCCGCCGGGTCTCCTGGGGCAGTGCCGCCATGATTCCGGCCGGCCCCACGGACAGGCCATCGGCTCGGCCGATAAGGGCCTCCGCCCGGCGGTTGAGGTGAATCGGCCGTCCCGCGGCATCGGCCAGGATTACGCCGAGATCGAGCCGGTCCAGCACGGTCTCGATGGCCGCCGCATGCAGCTCCGCCCCGCCGGCACGCCGGCGCAGATCGAGCGCCTGCCGCAGATGGGGCAGGATCAGCTGCAGCGCCGATATGTCCTCCTCGGCGAAATTCTCGGCGCCGCGGGGACGCCCGATCGCGAAGAGGCCGCGATGCGTCGGCGTCTGGTCCAGCAGGCCCACCGCGGCATAGAAGTTGCCGATCGGCCGGACCACCTCGTTGTAGTAGAGCGATCGGCTGTAGTCCCGGTCCGCCTGGATGGTCGAGCTCCGCGTCGCGAGCCCCACGGGCAGGCCCCGGAGCCAGGGCGGCAGCACCCCGGCCTGGGCGGTGGCGGTGACGAGATCGAGATGCTCCGGATCCCAGGTCCCGTCCGTCAGCAACTGCGCCTGACCTCGCGTCTGGTCTTCGATCAGGACGCCGGCATAGCGCCCCTCGACGACCGCGGCGACGGCGTCGAGCGCGCCGGACCAGCCATCGGGAGACAAGGCGGAGGCGTAGATCTGCTGCACCGCGCTGAGAATTGCGTCCGCCCGCTCCATCCTGGCCTCGTCGGAGCCGCCGATTCAGTCGATGGGCCTGGAATGTACCAAATCCGGCACTTTGTCGGTAAGGCTGGCAGCGCTCTCCTGGCATGCGCCGAGCGCCCGGGATGGCCGGTCGAGGCGGCGATGGGCGGGAAATCCTGGGCTCCGCTCAGGCTCCGCCGAGGTGCTCCACCAGGATCCGGGCGCCGACCAGGATCAGGCCGAGGCCGCCCAGCACCTCGGCCAGCCGGCCGAGCCCGGCCCCGGCACCGCGGCCGAGCCCGAAGCCCAGGAGGCACATGGCGAAGGTGACCGCGCCGATGGTCAGGCTCGCGGTCCAGATGTCGATCCGGACGAAGGCGAGGCTGACCCCGACCGCGGTCGCGTCCAGGCTGGTGGCGATGCCGGCCATGGCCAGCGCGCCGAGGCTCGACCGCCGGTCCGGCGCCGAGACCCGCTCCGGCAGGATGCCGTGCCAGGCCATGCGGCCGCCGACCAGGCCGAGCAGGACGAAGGCCACCCAATGGTCGACTGCCGCCACGGACTCGGCGAAGGCGATGCCCAATGCCCAGCCGAGCAGCGGCATGACCAGCTCGAACCCACCCAGCACGACGCCGACCCGCACTGCCTCCACCGCCTGGGCGCGGACCGGGATGCGGCGGGCCGCGACGCCCTTGCCGATCGCGGCGGCGAAGGCGTCCATGGACAGGCTGAAGGCGAGGCCGAGGGTGGTGGCAAGGGGCACGATGGCATCCGGGTGACGGTCGATGCGCCCCGGATAGTCGTGCGAAGGCGATGGGTCAACGGCACAAGTCTTTGTTTCATAACGGATATTTCGGCTCCGCTATAGAGTGCTGCCGAGGCTGAACCCTGTGCTGTCGGCTCGGTCCGTCAGCCGTCGAACCGGCGGTCAGCCAGGCCAGGGCCAGCCGCACCGCCGGCAGGTCGAGCAGGCGTTGGCACTGGCGACCGACGGGGTGGACGCGCTCTATGTCTCGGTCGACATCGACTGCATCGACCAAAGCCAGGCGCCTGGCACCGCGGCGCCCAACCCGGGCGGGCTCGACGCGCGCGACGTGCAGGAGGCGCTGCACCGGATCGGCGGCCATCCGAAGACGTTGGGATTCGACCTGGTCGAGATCTCGCCGCCTTTCGACCATGACGACATCACCGGCCGCACCGGCGCCGCCCTGGTGCTCAACCTGCTGTTCGGGCTGGCCGGGCGGGCCGGCTGAGGCGCGGTCAGCGGAAGAGCAGCCAGATCAGGATCAGGAGCGGGATCGGTATCCCGAGCAGCCAGAGCAGGATGTAGCGCACGCGACGCCTCCGGTTCGTTCGGCCGTCGACGCCATGGTTCGGGCGACGGCCTCTAGGAACCGGAACGGGAGCTCGCCGCCTTCCGTTCCTCCGCCTCGCGCCACTCGCGCTCGCGGTTGAGGTAGTCCTCGAGGGTGCGGCCGGAGACCGGCTCGAACCGCTCCTCCAGCGTCTCCAGCGTGTCGATCCGGTCGAGGCGGAAGCTGCGGAAGTCCTGGCGCAGCTCGCACCAGGCGGTGGCGGTCCAGCGATTGCCCCAGAAGAACAGGCCGAGCGGATGCACGATCCGCTCGCTGGTCGCCTCCGGCGCGCTGTAGTGCAGCCGCAGCTTGTGCCGCTCGGCGATCGCCATGCGGATCGGCTCCATCAGCTCCAGCGGATAGGGGCGGCGGCCCGGCGCGTGGATCGGCACCTCGTCGAGCGAGGCGGCGCTGGCCTCCGGCAGCACGCCGGAGATCTTGCGCGCGGCGTTCCCGGCGGCGCGGGCCAGGGCCGGGTCGGTCCAGGCCGCGACCATGCGGGCGCCGAGGCTCAGCGCCAGCAGCTCCTCGGCGGTGAACTGCACCGGCGGCGGCTCGAAGCCGCGGCGCAGCCGGTAGCCGACCCCGGCCTCGCCGTCGATCGGCGCGCCGCTGGCCAGCAGGTCCGCCATGTCGCGATAGACCGTGCGCTCCGAGACCTCGAGCGCCTGCGACAGCTGCTGCGCCGTGACCAGGCTGCGGCCGCGCATCAACAGCAGGATCTGGATCAGGCGATCGGCTCGGCGCATCGGCGGGAGGCCCGCCGAAGGGGCAGGCGGCAAGGTCAGAGGGAACGGCTCCTGAAGTGATAGAGCCGAACGCCCGGCCCGTCGATGACCTGCATGAAGCGGTCGAAGCCGGGCAGGGCCGGCGCCGCTCCGGCCGCAGCCTCGGCGGAGGCCAGGTCGCGCCAGCGCACGATGTCGCCGAACAGGCCGTCGGCGCTGACCCCGAAGCTGCGGTCGATATAGCCGTCCAGCCCGGCGAGCGCCCGTCGGCTGCCCTCCGCCGCCTCGACCACGGTCTCGACCGCGGTCTCGACCGCGATGCCGGGCCGGGCCCGGAACAGCACCACCTCGGTGACGAAGGCCATCGCCGTCTCTCCATCCGTGAGGCCCGGGGACGGGCCTTCGATGATGGGAGAATACGACACCCCTCCTGACAGCATACTGTCAGGAGGGGTGGGCTCTCAGATGTTCAGCTTGCGCACCGACTGGCGGAAGGCGGCGCGGGCGGCATCGGCCGCCTTGCGCGCCTTGGCGAGGTCGGTGCCGACCTGCTCCAGCTCGCTCTCGCTGTCGTTCAGCTTGCCGAGATAGCGCTGGAACAGGTCGCTGTCCTTCGGCACGGCGCCGATGTTCTGGCGCAGCCGCGCCTGCTCCCGGGCGATCTCGCCCAGGCGCTGGTCCAGCCGCCCGGCCTCGGCCTCGTGGTCGCGGATCACCGCGAGCTGGCCGGCCAGCTCCGCCATCGCCTGGCGCACCTTGGCCGGCAGGGTGCGGTCCTCGGCCCAGGCGGCGATCTGGTCGTCGGCGTCGTCGGCCAGGTCGATGCTCTGGGACAGCGGCTGCTCCTGCGTCACCGTCACTTTCTCGGTCTTGCCGGCGGCCACCGGCTGGCGGATTCGGTACTGGCCGGCGACGATCTCGATTTTATTCTTCCCTGGGCCCTCGGCCGGCTCGGTCAGGGTCCAGCCCTCGTAGCGCGGCGTCTGCAGCAGTACCGTGCGGTCCTCGCCGGCGGCGCCGGTGACGGCATAGGTGACGCTGGCGCGCTGGGTGCTGGTCAGCTCCAGCACGCCGTCGACGATTCGGGCGCGGGCCAGGGTGCTGTCCTGCTTGTCCTCGCGGTCGACCGTCACCTTCTGGTCGACGGCGAAGCTGAGCAGCCGGGTCTCGCCGGCCGGCAGCGCGCCCAGCCGGGCGTCGCCGACATAGGACACGGCGCCGTCGCCGGCGCGCTCGTAGAGCGTCAGCACGCCGGGCGGCAGGCCGGTCTGGCCGTCATTCTTCAGGTCGACCGCGGCCAGCGGATGCTTCGGCTCGGTCTGCGGCAGGTACAGGTCGACCCGGCCGGCCAGGATCTCGCGGTCGATGATCGGCACCAGCAGGGAATGGCCGGCGGCGACGGTCACCGGCTCTGGCAGGCGGAAGGTGACCTGGGTGGCGGTCTCGCCCGATTCCGCCGCGGTGACCTTGGCGTATTGTTGGGGTTCGCTCGTCGCCTCTGCCGTCATGGCCGGTGCGGCCATCATCCGGTCCATCATCGCCATCGGCGCCGGCGGGGCGGCCCCCGCCGCGGCGCGGCCCAGCGCGTCCCCATCGGCGTCCCGGGCGCGCTCGTCGACCGGCGGCAGCACCCGGCCCGCCACCTCGACCGGCACCTCCGGCCGGGCGACGGTGTAGCTCTGGTACAGCGCCTGGCGGAAGGTGACCGGGTTGCCGGAGACGACGGTCAGGTCGACGCCCTGCCAATCGGTGCCGCTCATGTTCTCCAGCACCGCCCAGCCCTGCAGCGCTGCCGTCTCCGCCTTCGGGTCGGCGGCCAGGGTCAGGCGGTAGCTGGTCTTCCACAGCGGCGCCTCGACGACATAGCCGACGCGCAGCGTGCGCTCGCCGTCGCCGGTGGCGCGGATCGCCAGGGTGCGCCGGTCCTTGGCCGAATCGCGGGCCAGGGCGGCCAGCGCCGCATCCAGCTTGGCCTGCAGCGCCGGGTCGGCGAATTGCAGCCCGTCCGCCTCCTCCAGCAGGAACTGGCGCACCCCGCCCGTGGTCATCAGGCTGACGCGGTGGCGGGTGATCTGGGCGTCGTCCTTGTCCTTCGCCGTCTCGGGCACCACCGACAGGATGCGGCCGGAGACGCCGCGGGCGCCCTCGACCCGGACCTCGGCGCCGCGCAACGCGTTCAGGAGGTCGGCGGGGGAGGCCAGCGCCTCCGGCCCGAACGGCATCTCGCGGAAGGCGGCGGCCAGCGGCTCGCGCCCGGGCAGGCTGATCTCGCCGATGCCGCCCTTGTCGTCATAGACGACGATGCTCTTCATCACGTCGTCGACCTGGTCCAGCGGCACGGCGAGGTCCAGGGTCTCGTTGCCGGTGACCTTGGCCTCGTATTCGAAATAGCCGACGCCGCCGGTCGACAGCAGCACGCGCTTCAGCGCCAGCGGCTCGGCGGCGAAGGCCGGCATGGCCAGGAACGCCGCGGCCGCAGCGGCCGGCAAGGCGAGGCGGATCGGTGTCATGCGGGTCCCCCTTCAGGATCGGTCGCAGGACCCGACCTTGCGCGGCGATCATGGCGGCGCCGCGGCCGGGAAAGGCCGAGCGTGGCGGAAAAAAGTCCGCCACGCCGGGGCCGGACCGTCAGTCGAAGGGCCAGCCGCTGTCGTCGCTGTCGTTATAGCCGCGGCGGTTGCTGCGGTAGCCGCCGCCGGTGCAGTCGGCGGTGTCGGTGCCGTCGGTGCAGCGGTTGGTGCCGCCGTAGCGGCCTTCGTCGCACTGGCCGTTATAGGCGCGGCGGCAGCTGTTCGGGCCGTGGTCGCGGTCGCGGCTGGCATAGCCGCGGCAATCGGCGGTGTCGGTGCCGTCGTCGCAGCGGTTGCTGCCGCCGTAGCGGCCCTCGTCGCACTCGCCGTCATAGGCGCGGCGGCAGCTGTTGGCGCGGTCGTTGCGGTCGCCGCGGTAGCGGTTGTCGATCCGGGTGTAGCCGCCGTCGCTGTAGCCGCCGTCGCTGATATAGCCGTCGTTGTACGAGCCGCTGCCGTAATAGCCGTCCTGCGGGACGCAGGCGATGGCGCCGACGGCGGCGGCGGTCAGGGCAAGGGTACGCAGGAAGGTGGACAAGGGCGGTTCCTCGAAGTTGTCGGCGGCCGCGCCGGACGCCCGGCGATGCGGTGTGGGAATCAAGGCGCGACACCCCGTCCGGGTTCCGTTGTTTCAGGTGGAAGGATCGTGGACATCGGGCGGGGGCCTGAGGCATGGTCGGACGTTGCGTCGCCGCGGGGAAAAACTTGCGGATCCATCGCCGGGAACGCGAAGGGAGAACGA
>NZ_JASATH010000048.1:0-44187 GCF_038440215.1 Inquilinus sp. OTU3971
CCCAACCCAACCCCCCGCCCGCCGTTTTTTTCCCCCCCCCCCCCCGGGGGGGCGCGGCCGGAGGCGCTTGCGCCTCCGGGTGAGGGCTCTTTGTCGAGGCCCCGCTCTAGTCCCAGAGCGCCATGGTCTCTGTCATCCGCTGCCGGGCCGTGGCGACCACCGCGTCGGACACCGTCGGTCGGGTCGGGAACTCGGCCCAGCTGAACAGGTCCGCCAGCGCCGCCATCCGGCGCCATTCCGCCGGCAGGTCGCCGCCCGCCGCGCGGTAGCCGGCGGCGACGGCGTCGGCGAAGCCCGGGCGGGATCCGAGCGGTGGCCGCAGCAGGTTGCCGAAATCGAAGAACGGGCTGCCGGCGAAGGCGAACTCCCAGTCCAGCACGGCGGCCACGGCCCAGCCTTCCGGTCCCCGGCGGACCAGGATGTTGGTGCCGCCGAAATCGGAATGGGTCAGGCAGGGCGGGCCGGGCCAGCGGTCGAGCAGCCCGGCCTCGCGCTTGGCGAAAGCGACCAGCCGGGCGGCCAGGTCGCCGCCCAGGCGCTCGCCGCCGGGTCCATCGACCAGCGCGTGGCGCAGGAAGCCGATCAGCCCGGCCCCGCCGGCATCCACCGGCTCGGCCACGGCCAGCGAGTCGTCGAGGAAGCCGCTGCGATCGAACCGCACGGCATGGATCGCGGCGAGCGCGGCGCCGACGGAACGGGCCAGTGGCAGCAGGGCCGAATGGTCCAGTCCGCGGGCCGCTTCGTCCAGGCGCTGCCCGTCGATCCATTCCAGCAGGGCGAAGGGCAGCCCCGTCTCCGGATCGTCGCCGCTGCCCAGGAGTCGGGGGGCGGGGACGCCGCGTTCGGTGGCGAGGGCATGGATCGCCCGCTCCTTGGCCGCCTGCGCCGGGTCGCGCTGGAACAGGCGCAGCACCACCGGCGGATGGCCGTCGAGATCGAGGCGGAGATTGGTGTTGGCGAGGCCGCCCGACAGCTCGGCGACCCGCAGCACCGCCGGCCGGCCGGGCAGGGACCGGACCAGCGCCGACGCTGCGTGCGTGCCGAGGACGACCGCCGGATACGGCCTCGACCAGCTCTCGCGCACGATTCCGCCTACCGGGCCAGGGCGCGGATCACGCGGTCGGCCATGGCCGGCGCCTCCGCCAGGTCGTGATAGAGGCCGAAGCCGAAGCGCAGCCGGTCGTCGCGATGGTCGACGACGATTCCGGCCGCGCGCAGCCGGTCGTCGATCGCGCCGGCGGCGTCGGTGCGATAGGTCAGGAAATGGCCGCGGACCGGCGTGTCCAGCGGCACCAGCAGCCGGTTGCGGGCGAGGTCCGGCACCTCGGCGCGGCCCAGCGCGCCGGCGAAGGCCTGCTGCAGCGCCAGCACGTGATCGTGGATCGCCGGCACGCCGATGCCCCGCTCGGCCAGCAGGTCGAGCACGGCAAGCAGGCGGTACAGGCCGGAGGGATCGAAGGTTGAGCCGAGGAAACGGCTGCCGTCGGTGCCATAGGGCACGCGCCCATCCTGCGCCCCGGCCAGCGCGCCGAAGGCGGCGTACCAGCCGGTGTCGCGCGGCCGCGGGCCATAGCCCGGCGGCACATGCAGGAAGCAGGCGCCTTCGCCGGCCATGGCGTATTTGTAGCCGCCGGCGATGTAGAAGGCGCGGCCGGCGACGGCGGACAGGTCGGTCGGCAGCGCCATGAAGCCGTGATAGCCGTCGATCGCGACCAGCGTCTCCCGGTCCGGCACCGCCGCCACCAGCGCCGCCAGGTCGGGCACGGCGTAGCCGGAGTTGAAGAACACCTGGCTGAAGAAGACGAGGTCGTGGCCGCCGGCCCCCGCCGCCGCGGCGAAGCGGGCAGGGAAGTCGGCCGTCGGCTCCTGCGCCACGCGGGTGACCCGGACCAGCCCGTCCTCCTCCAGCCGCGCCAACTGCCGGCGGACGCTGTGGAACTCGGAATCGGTCGTCAGCACCCGGGCCGGCCGGTCCGCCGGCAGGCAGGAGAGGAGCCGCCGCACGAATTCATGCGTGTTCGGCGCGAAGGCGAGGGCGGCCGGGTCGGGCAGGCTCAGGATCGCGGCGATCCGGGCCTGCAGCCGCGGCACCACATCGCCGAAGATCAGCTCCCATTTGTGGTCGGCGAGGCGGCTGGTGTCCTCGACGTATCGCATCTGGGCCTCGAACACCGCGTCGGGCCACAGGTGATGGCTGTGCGCGGCCAGGTGCAGCCGCTCCGGCGCCGCCGCCAGGAAGCGGGAGAACAGCGGCTTGAAGCTCATGCCCCGGCCTCCTCGTCATAGGACAGGCCGGTGCGCCGGGTGATCTCCTCCGGCAGCGGCGGCAGGGCCGAGCGCGGGATCAGATAGGTGGAGAGGGTGAACAGGTCGCCGAACACCCGGTGCCGCTCGGCGGTGCGGGCCAGGTAGTCATGGCCGGAGGATCCGCCGGTGCCGGTCTTCAGCCCGATCATGCGCTGGACCATCAGCGCGTGGCGGTAGCGCCACAGCGTCATGGTCTCGTCGAGGTCCATCAGCAGGCTCAGCAGTCCGAACGGCACCTGCAGCGCCGGCTCGTCGCGGTACAGATTGATGAACAGCGCGGCCTGCAGCGCCCGCCAGGACATCCGCCAGGACCCTTGCGCGGCCTCCTCGGCATGGCGAGTCTCGTCGAACAGCGCGTCGAAGCGCGACAGCGCCTGGCGCAGCGCCGCCACCTCCTTCTCCCGCGCCACCTCGTCCAGCGTCGGATGGGCGGTCAGGTGGCCGATATCGCCCTCCAGCATCGCCACCACCGCCTGGCGGTAGGCCTCGCGGAAGCGGTAGCCGCCGAGCTCGATGAAGGGCGTGCGGGCCAGCCAGGCGTCGAGCTGGTCGAACAGGCTGGGCTGGCTGCCGGCCGCCTCGACCCGCTCGCGCCCGGGCGATTCCAGCCGGGCCTCGAAGGACCGGCCCTCATAGGCCAGCCGGTCGGCCGCGCGCAGGCCGAGGCGGATCTCGATCAGCCGGAACTGCGCGCTCTGGAAGCCCGAGGCCGGGCGCAGCAGGTCTCGGAAGTCCAGGAAGTCGAGCGGCGTCATGGTCTCGAGCACGTCGAGCTGGTGCACGCCGAGCTTCAGGATCTCGTGGATGCGGCGCAGGGCCCGGCTGGCACGGCCGATGGCGCGGTCGTCGACCCGCTCGGCCGCGAACACGCCCTGCACTGCGTCGAGCTCGAACAGGATCTGCTTGAACCACAGCTCGTAGGCCTGATGCACGATGATGAACAGCATCTCGTCATGCGCCGGCCGCCCGGCCTTCTCGCTTTCGCGGGCCTGCAGGTCGAGCAGCTGGTCGAGCTGGAGATAGGATGCGTAGTGGACGCCTGGTTCGGCCATAGCACGTCTCCCGGTGGCTATGCCTGCCGGTTGCCGACCGGAGTCGACCGCGGTCCAGTGCTGGTGGTGACCGGAAGCTAGCGCGGAGGCAGCGGGAATCGCAAGACGTCAGGGCCAGGGATAACCGGCGACGGGGATGCCGGCCTTGGCCATCTCGGCCGCCACCTCGCGGCGATAGGCAACGACATCCGGCACCGGCACGGCGCGGAGGCGGCCGACCTCCTCGGTCGTGAAGGGCGGGATTCCGGTCCGGGTCTCCGGCGCGCCGAAGCGGGCGATGACATAGTTCATGACGGCGGCGATCCGGCCGTTCGGCAGGCTGGAATTGACCACGCCCGGCACGTGCATGACATAGATCCGGCCCGTCTCGGTGCGGCCGAATCCGTCGACATAGCCGCGGAAATCGGGGATGCCGCGGTCCGGGCTGCCGGAGCCGTCGGCGCCGTGGCAGCCCGAGCATTTCAGCATGTAGTCGATATGGGCCGAACGGGTCTCCTGCGCCCAGGCGGGGGCGGCCAGCAGCAGCGCGGCGAGGACGAGGCCGGGCCGCGGGGCCGTCATGAGCCCTTGCGCAGCTTCTGCAACGCCGAATGGGATGGCGGCGCCTCGCGGGTCTTGGCGATCAGGGCAGGGTCGACCGCCTGGCCGGTCTGGTTCAGCGTGCCCAGGAGGTAGGAGCCGATGGCCGCGAGCTCCTCGTCGGTCATCGCCTGGGGCGGCATGACCAGGCCGGCATAGACCTGGCCGCCGGATTGGATCATGCCGGACAGTCCGGAGGTCATCACCCCGGCGACATAGCCGGGCGCCCGGTCGCCCAGGCGCCGCCACAGGGCAGCGTCGTTGAGCGGCGGGGCGATGCCCGGATTGCCGACGCCGCCGGCCTGGTGGCAGGCGGCGCAGACGGAGTCGAACAGCACCTTGCCGTCCTGTGCATTTGCCGCCGGCGCGACCGCCGCCAGCAGCAGGATCATGGTCGCCGGGCCGACCCTCATTCGGCGATGCCCACCAGCGCCGCCACGGTGCAGTGATAGCCCTGCGAGGTGTTGGCCATGCACCAGTTGATGTCGTTGTGCAGGCCCATGCGATAGCCGGGGCGCTCGCGCTCATTGGTGTTGCAGAACGGGCTGTTGTCGCAGATCGCCTTGCCGCAGCAGTCGTTGTAGGACACCAGATAGTCCTTGCCGTCGGTCGGGTTGCGGCAGGTGCCGACCCAGGTGACCTTGGACACCTCCGCGCCCGGCGGGCACTGGTTCACCGAGCCGCCGCAACTGCTGCAGAGATTGCCGTCCAGCGCGCAGTAGCGCCAGTACTCGCAGGCGGTGGGGTCGTCGATCGCCCCGACGGCGGCATGGGCCTGGCCGAAGGTGCGGTCGAAGGGCAGGACCGGCAGCAGCATGCCGCCGACCAGGGCGGTGCCGGACTTCGCCAGGAAGGAGCGGCGGCTGCTGCCCAGCGCCAGCCGGCGGCTGCCGGTCTCGGCGATCCGATCGATGAAGCCGGTGAGCGTGTCGAAGAGCGTGATCACGGGATGCTCCTTTCCGGCGTCAGCCGCGGGCCGGGGCGGTGCCGTCCAGGAAGTCCTGGATCGAGGCGACGCCCATCTCCTTGGCGTTGAACAGGCTCTCGAGCTGCTCGCGGCTGTTGACCAGCCCCTTGGAGAGCACGGTGCCGTCCTCGCCGAGCAGGACGGCGAAGGGCAGGCGCGAGACCCGGTAGGCGAGGCCAAGCTCGGTCGAGTTGACATAGGCGAAGGAGGTCAGCCCCGCGGTCTGGATGAAGCGGCGCTGCCTGTCCTCCTCGCCGTCGCTGGCCAGCACGACGTCCAGCCACGGCCGCTCCGCCTCGCGCACCGAGCGCAGCACCGGCAGCAGCTTCTTGCAGATCGGGCAGGTCGGGGACAGGAAGAAGACCAGTGTCGAGCGGCCGGGCCGCGGCCCGATCGCCACCTCTCCGCCATTGAGGCTTTCCAGGGCGAAGCGCGGCGAGACATCGCCGATCTTCGGGCCGGAATCATTGACCAGGGCGCCGAGCGGGGTGATGCGCTCATACAGCACGCCGATCTGCCGCGACAGGGCGAACAGGGCGACGATCAGGCCGAGCACGACGACCCAGAGCAAGGCCAGTGCGAAGATCATCAGAGTCATGGGTGGCCCCTTCCTTGAACGTCAGCGCCGGATGCCGATGATTGCGGCGTTGGCGAGGATCTGCTCGGCCAGCAGATAGGCGGCAAAGCAAGTCAGCCCGCCGAGGGTGACGACCAGCGTCCCGGCGAGGCCGGGGACGGAGAGCGGGACGGCCGCCGCGGCCCCGGCGATCGCGGCCAGGATCAGGTTGCGCCCGACCAGCGGCCAGCCGAGCGGCTGGGGCGCGCCGCCGCAGCCGCATTCGATGCGGTCGCGGCCGCGCCGGAGATTGACCGCCATACTGCCGGCATAGGCCAGCAGCAGTCCGGCGGCGAGCATCGCGCCGACGGCCTGGCCGCCGGGAACGATCAGCGCCAGGACGACGGCGATCTCGGCGGCGGCGACCAGCGCGGCGAGCGGCCGGGCCATCGCCTCCGGCACCAGGCGGTAATCGGCGACGAAGCCGGTGAAGGCGGTGAAGTCGAACACCTTGTGGATCGCGGCGCGGGCGAACAGCAGGGCGGTGAAGGCGATCGCCGTCGCCGGGGCGAGGAGTGTCGCGTCCATCACTCCACCACCGCCAGCGCCATCGGGAAGCCGGTGAGGCCGGCCTCTCCGGCCGCCTTCAGGGCATAGCCGGCGGCCGGGTCGGTGGTGAAACGCAGCAGCGACCCGGTCTCGGTGGTGCCGAACAGGACCGGCGCGTCGCCGCCGCTGACGGCGATGGAGACGATATGCTCGACCGGCGAGCGCGACAGCAGCTTCTTGGCCTTCAGATCATAGGCCCAGATCTCGTGCGCTGCCGCCTTGTGGCTGCCGTCCTTGGCGTCCGGATGCATGGTGACGAACAGGATGCCCTTGGCGGCGTTGACCGCGGCGATGCCGTAGCCGCCCGGCGCCCAGCCGCCCTCGACCCCGGCGGTCAGGTCGAAGGTCTCGGCGGTCTTCATCGGCCCGCTGTCATCCTTCAGCAGCAGCGCCTTGCCGCCATAGGTCACGAAGATGCGGCCGCCATCATAGGCGGCGGGGGCGATGAAGATCGGGTTGGCATCGGCGTCGAAGATCGCCGCGCTCGCCACCTTCTCCTTCGCCTTGCCGTCGGGGCCGAGGCTGATGTCCTGGAAGGTACCGTCGCCGCAGGCGGTGGCGAACCGGTCGCCCTGGGCCGAGGGGTAGATGCCGTAGCAGCCCGGCGTCGGGATCTCCTCGGTGACGCTGCCGGCGGTCAGGTCGACCACGGTGACCGAGGTCGCCGGGGTGGCGTTCTGCACCAGCAGGAACCGGCCGGTCGCCGTCCGCTGCAGCAGCGGCGCATAGCCCAGCGCCATGGCGGCCTTGGGCGGCAGCGCGATCTCCTTGGTCAGGGCCAGCTTCGGCACGTCGTAGATCTCCACGACCTGCTCGTTCGGCCCATGGGTGATCCGCTTGAGGTAGCTGGACTGGCCGTAGGCCGTCTTGCCGTCCGGCGCGACCAGCATCTGGCCCATCGAGCCGGAGGTCATCAGCCCCTTGAAGGCGAGGTCGCTCTGGCCGAAGACGGCGATGCTGCCGGCGCCCTTCCATTCCTGCTGGTAGACGAAGACGTTCGGCCCCGGATCGATCGCCGCCTTGACGGTCACGACCTCTGGCGTGAACTCCGCCGCGAAGGCGGCGGGGGCGAGGGCCAGGACGACGGCCCCCAGGACGAGTCGGCTCGGAGTTGCCACGTCGCGATCTCCCCCTCTGTCGGTCGCGGCAACGATAGCGACGGATTTTCCGCCGCCGCTATCCAGTTTCCCGGGTGAGATTGCCCAAGAATTGGGCCGTCACTTTCATTGACCAGAATCTGGGCTCGTGATCCGATCATGCCGATTGGCTGGACGAGCCGCCCGATGCCCGAGGTCGTCTACACCCGCCGCGACTACACCGACGCCTCTGCGCAGGAAGGCGCGCTGCTGGGCTGGCACCAGCGCTACGCCCAGCTGAACCCCGGCCCCTATCGCGGCGCGGTCGAAATGCTGCGGCTGGACGGCGTCTGCCTATGGCGCGAACGGGTCAGCGTCGCGGTGGAGGAGGCGACGGCGGCCCCGGACGGCCAGCTGGTCTTTGTGCGCGCCTTGGCGGACCGCAACACCTACCGGATGAACGCGGTGCCGGTCGGCAGCGGGGAGGTGCTGGTGATGCGGGGCGGCGAGGAGCTCCATGCCAGCCTCGCGCCGGACAGCGACATCCTGATCGTCTCGGTCGAGGCGGAGAAGGTGTTCGGGGCGCCGGCGCTGCGGCCCCCGGCGCCGCAGGCCCCGGCCCTGGCGGCGCCGACCTTCCCGGACATGGAGGCGGCGGCGCAGTGGTTCGTCGGGCTGATGGTCTTGTTCTCGGGCGCGATGGCCCTGCCGGGCGAAGACCTGGCCCGGCTGCTGCCGGAGCTGATCGCCGACAAGCTCGGCTTCTTGTACGCGCAGATCCTGCACCGAACGGCGGGCACACGGCCGCTGCGCTCCGGCGACCACAGGCTCTATCGGCGTGCCCGCGAGATGGTCGAGGACCAGCCGGACGAGCCGATCGGCGTGACCCAACTCGCCCGCCGGCTCGGCGTCCCCAGCGAGATCCTGCGCTCCGCCTTCAAGGAGACGGTGGGTGTCGGCCCGGGCCTGTGGCTGCGGCTGAAGCGGCTGGACGGCGCCCGGCGCGACCTGCTGGCGGCGGACGGCTCGGACCGGACGGTCTCGGACATCGCCATGAAATGGGGCTTCTGGCACCTCGGCCGGTTCTCGGCCTACTACGCCGCGCTCTACGGCGAATCCCCGTCCAGGACGGTGCGCAGCCGCGGCTGACGGCGCTGCCGGTCACACGAGCTTGCGGGTGTCCTCGATCACCTTGCCGTCGTTCGGCAGGCTGCCCGGCGGCACCGCCGCCACCGCGGCACGCAGCTTGGTGACGTCGAGCATCGTCTCGGCCACGGCCTCGGCGACCGAAGCGTCGGCGCTCTCCACCTGCAGCGCCACGTCATCGATGCCCTGGCGGCTCGACACCAGCAGCCGGCCGCGCTCCAGCCCGTGGCGCTTCAGCACCTCGGCGATCTGGCCGGGATGGACGAACAGGCCGCGCACCTTGGTGCTCTGGTCGGCCCGGCCGAGCCAGCCGCGCAGCCGCGGCGCGGTGCGGCCGCAGGGGCTGCGCCCGGGCAGGATGGCGGACAGGTCGCCGGTGGCGAAGCGGATCCAGGGCGTGCAGCGGTCGAAGCTGGTGACCACCACCTCGCCGACCTCGCCCTCGGGCACCGGGTCGCCGGTGCCGGGACGGACGATCTCGACCAGGATGCCCTCGGCCAGCACCAGCCCCTCATGCGCCTCGGTCTCATAGGCGATCAGGCCGAGATCGGCGGTGCCGTAGCTCTGGAACAGGTCGATGGCGCGGGCCGAGTAGAACTCCCGCAGCGGCGGCAGCAGCGGCCCGCCGGAGACATGGGCCAGTTTCACCGAGCTGCTGTCGTGGCCGAGTTGGTCGGCCTTCTCCAGGATCAGCTTCAGGAAGTCGGGCGTGCCGACATAGCCGCGCGGCTTCAGATCCGCCATGGCCCGGGCCTGCAGCTCGGTGTTGCCGGTGCCGGCCGGGATCACGGCGCAGCCCAGCGCCTCGGCGCCCGTCTCGAACATCACGCCGGCCGGGGTGAAGTGGTAGGAGAAGCAGTTCTGCAGGATGTCGCCTTCGCGGAAGCCGCTGGCGAACAGGGCGCGGGCGAAGCGCCAACTGTCGATGCCATGCGCCTCGCCCTCGTAGATCGGGCCGGGGGAGGCGAAGATCCGGCGGAACCGCCCGGGCGGGATCGTGGTCAGGCCGCCGAAGGGCAGGTCGACCGCCTGGATCGTCGGCAGGTCGGATTTCCGGGTCAGCGGCAGCTCCGCCAGCTCGGCCCGGCTGGTCACCGCCGCCGGGTCGAATTCGGCCAGGCGCTTGGCGTAGCCGGGGGCGGCTGCCTTGGCATGGGCGATCTGGGCCGGCAGCTCGGCCAGCAGCGCCGCCTCCCGCACCTCGGACGGACGGGTCTCGAGATCGTCGTAATGCTCGGCCATGGGGTGCCCCACCCTGTGTCGTGTCGAAGGTCCGACCTCAAACATGACGCCGCCCGCCGGGGCAGACAATGCCGGCAGGTGGATACCGCTATAGCCAGCGCTTGCGGCGCTTGAAGCTCTTCAGGTTCTTGAAGCTCTTGCGCTGCTCCCCGCCGCCGCCGAGATAGAATTCCTTGACGTCCTCATTGGCTGCCAGCGCCTCGGCGGTGCCGTCCAGCACCACCTTGCCGTTCTCCATGATGTAGCCGGTGTCGGCGCAGGACAGGGCCATCCGGGCGTTCTGCTCGACCAGCAGGATCGAGATGCCGAGATCGGCGTTGAGGCGGCGGATGATGCCGAACACCTCCTTCACCATCAGCGGCGACAGGCCCATCGACGGCTCGTCCATCAGGATCAGCTTGGGCCGCGCCATCAGCGCCCGGCCGATCGCCAGCATCTGCTGCTCGCCGCCAGACAGGTAGCCGGCCAGGCCGTTCCTCTCCCGCAACCGCGGGAAATAACCGTAGACCCGGTCGATGTCGTCGGCCACGCCGCGGTCGCGCCGGGTGTGGGCGCCGAGCCGCAGGTTCTCGACGCAGGTCATGTCGGCGACGATGCGGCGCCCCTCCATCACCTGGAAGATGCCCCGGCGCACCACGGCGCCGGGGTCGAGGTCATGGATCGGCTGGCCCTCATAGTGGATCGCACCGCGGGTGACCGCCCCGTCCTCGGTGCGCAAGAGGCCGGAGATCGCCTTCAGCGTCGTCGACTTGCCGGCCCCGTTGGCGCCGAGCAGCGCCACGATCGCCCCCTGCGGCACCGCGAGGCTGAGGCCGCGCAGCACCAGGATGACGTCGTTGTAGACGACCTCGA
This sequence comes from Inquilinus sp. OTU3971, assembly GCF_038440215.1. Taxonomy (NCBI): domain Bacteria; kingdom Pseudomonadati; phylum Pseudomonadota; class Alphaproteobacteria; order Rhodospirillales; family Rhodospirillaceae; genus Inquilinus; species Inquilinus sp. OTU3971. The sequence goes on from NZ_JASATH010000048.1 coordinate 10,387, forward strand.
TGTTCTCGACCGAGAGCAGCGGCGGGGCGGTCATGCCGGGCTCAGTACCCCAGCCATTCCGGGCGGCGGGGCAGGGTGATCTCGGCCACCTTCTCCAGCGACATGGTGCCGTCGGCCATCAGCGCCGTGACCTCCTTGCCCTGGGTCGCGCCCTTCACATGGCCCTGGTAGATCGGCACGGTCATCAGCCCGCGATGGTCGGTCGCGGTCCAGGTCGAGGGCAGGCACACGCCTTCCAGCCCGGCCGGCACCCAGTCCTTCTTCTCGTACATCGCGTCACGGATGGCGAGGCCGGCGACCGCGCCCTTGGCCTTCGCCGCCTTGACCGCCTCGACCATGTAGGAGGTGGCGCAGACGCCGGCGATATAGCTCAGCGGCCGATAGGCCTCGCCGCTGGAATCGCTGGTCTTGGAGATCTCGCGCACCCGGTCCATGCCGGCGTTCTTGTCGGTCCAGATCGAGCCGGTGCGGACCGCGACCACCACGCCGTCGGCGTTCTGGCCCGCCGCCTTCATGACGTTCTCGTCATAGCCCCAAACATTGGCGACGAACTGCACCTTGGTGCCGGCGGTGGCGCAGGCGTTCAGGAGCGAAGTGGTAGAGCCGGCGATGTTGGCGACATAGGCGTAGTTGGCGCCCTTCTCCTTCAGCGTCAGGCACTGCGGCGTGAAGTCGCCCGGCGCCATCGTGTACTGGATCGGGTCCAGCACCTCGAACCCGAGCTCCTGTGCATATTCGTTGCAGGCCGCCTTGGGCGAGTTCGGATAGGGGTGGTTGTCGCCCATATGGACCCATTTCGGCTTGCCCTGGCCGCCCTTCTTCTTCCAGTCCTCGGCCGCCCATTGCGCCAGCGCCCTGCAGGCGTCGGAATAGGAGGGGCCGTAGAAGAAGTTGAAGGGAGTCGCCTTGGTCGCCTTCGGTGCCTTGCCGGTCGGGTCGGTCAGCGCCCCGGAATAGGAGGCGGAGTAGTAGGGGATCTGGTCCTTGCCGACGAATTCGATCAGCGCCTCGGTATCGGCGGTGCCCCAGCCAGTGATGGCGACGACATGCTCATTCGCCACCAGCCGCTGGTATTCCGAGACCGCCTGCGGCGCCTTGTAGGCGTAGTCATAGGTCTCGAAGGCGATGTCGTCGCCGTCGACCCCGCCATTCTCGTTCACCCAGTTCAGCGTGTCGGCGACGCCGTCGGCATAGGGCACGCCGATCGAGGCGGTCGGGCCGGTCAGGTCGGCGATGTGGCCGACTGGGATGTCGTCGGCGAATGCTGGCGCGGCGGCACAGAGGCCGATCAGGGCGGTGGCGGTGAGCAGGGATCGTCTCGACATCCGGGTGTCCTCCATGGCGGCCGTTCTGTCGCGGCCGGGTTCAGTACGAGAAGGGATACAGCTTCCACCAGGCCTTGATCTGGCGCCAGCGATGGGCCAGGCCGTCCGGCTCGAAGATCAGGAACAGGATGATGGCGATGCCGACCGCCATCTCCTTCAGGAAGTTGATGCCGACGCGCAGGTCGAGCGTCTTGTACAGCCAGGTGCCGCGGATCAGCCGCACCAGCCAGTCCATCACGTCCGGCAGCGACACCATGAAGACGGTGCCGAGGATGGTGCCCATGATCGAGCCCAGCCCGCCGATGATGATCATGCCGAGGAACTCGATCGACTTCAGGATCGTGAACTCCTCGACCGAAACCACCTGCAGGTAATGGGCGTAGAGTGCGCCGCCGACCCCGGCGTAGAAGGCGGCGATGCCGAAGGACAGCACCCGGTAGCGGGTCAGGTTGATGCCCATGATCTCGGCGGCCAGGTAATGGTCGCGCACGGCGACGAAGGCGCGGCCGTCGCGCGAGCGCATCAGATTGGTCGCGGCCAGGTACAAGAGCACGCCCCAGAACAGCACGACGTAGAAGTAGTTGATGCGGTCGACCTCCCAGCCGAACAGGGTCACCGGGGCGGCATGGGCGCCGGCGACGCCGCCGGTGAACCAGCCGGCGCGGGCGAAGAAATCCTCCAGGATGACCTGGGCGGCGAGGGTGGCGATGGCGAGGTACAGGCCCTTGATCCGCGCCGCCGGGATGCCGAAGACGAGGCCGACCGCGGCGGTCATCACCCCGGCGATCGGGATGCAGAAGAACACCGGGATGCCGGTGGTGCGGTTCAGCCAGGCCGAGGCGAAGGCGCCGAAGCCGAAGAACACGGCGTGGCCGATCGAGATCTGGCCGGTGAAGCCGACCAGGATGTTGAGGCCCAGCGCGGCGACGGCGAGGTAGCCGATCTCGATGAAGCTGTCGATCCAGCCCTTGGACAGCCAGCCGAGTTGCACCGCGATCGGCGAGAATGCCAGCAGCAGCAGGATGACGATGACGCTGCGCCGGCTGAACGCGTCGGCGAAGATGGTGGTGTCGGCGGCGTAGCTGGTGCGGAAGTCACCGCAGGGGCGGGCATAGGCGTTGGCCATCACACCCTCTCGATGTCGCGGGTGCCGAACAGGCCGTAGGGCTTGATCATCAGGATCACGATCAGGACGTAGAAGGGCGCGATCTTCAGCATGTTGCCCCAGCCCAGGAAGGTGACGTCCAGCCAATGGGCGAAATGCTCCAGCACGCCGATGATCAGCCCGCCCAGCACCGCGCCGACGACGCTGTCGAGCCCGCCCAGGATCACCGCCGGGAACACCTTGATGCCGAAGACCGAGAGGGCGGAGGAGACGCCGTTGACCACGCCGACGACGATGCCGGCGACCGACGAGACCATGGCCGAGATCGCCCAGGCCATGGCGAAGACCTGTTTCACCGAGATGCCCATCGACTGCGCGACCTGCTGGTCGAAGGCGGTGGCGCGCATCGCCAGGCCCATGCGCGAGAATTTGAAGAACCAGGCGAAGCCGCCCATGATGAACAGGCTGATCGCCATCGACAGGATGTAGACGGTCTGCACCTGCAGCCCGAGGATGTCGACCGACTGGGTCTCGAACACCGGCGGGAAGGGCTGGGCCGAGACGCCGAAGATCCAGGCCATCATCGGCTGGAACACCAGCGACAGCCCGATCGTGACCATGATCACCGAAATCACCGGCTCGCCGATCAAGGGCCGCAGCACCACCACCTGCAGCAGGATGCCGAACACCAGCATGAAGGCGAGGGTGATGGCGAAGCCCAGCACGAAGGGCACCTGGTACTTGGTCAGCACCCACCAGCAGATCCAGGCGCCGATCAGCAGGAACTCGCCCTGGGCGAAGTTCACCACCCGGCTGGCCTTGTAGATCAGCACGAAGGACATGGCGACGACGCCATAGAGCGTGCCGACGATCACGCCGTTGACCAGCAGCTGGAACAGGAAGGCGAGGTTCATGGGCTCACTCCGCCGCGTGGCGCCGCCCGGCGCGGCCGGGGGCGAGGTCGACCACCTTGAGCGTGGTGCGGATCCGCTGCCGGGTGCCGTCCTGGAAGGTGATGGTGGTGTCGACCGGGATCGCCGGGTCGCCGCGATAGATCGCGTCGATGATGTCGCCGTATTTCTCGCCGATCACGCCGCGGCGCACCTTGCGGGTGCGGGTCAGCTCGCCGTCATCGGCGTCCAGCTCCTTGTACAGCAGCAGGAAGCGGCGGATGCGCTGCGCCTCCGGCAGGCCGGCATTGACCGTCTCGACCTCGCGGCGGATCAGGCCGTAAACCTCCTCCCGCGCCGACAGGTCGGTGTAGGTGGTGAAGGCGATGCGGCTCTTCTCCGCCCATTTCGAGACGATCGGGAAGCGGATGCAGATCATCGCCGCCAGGTCCGGCCGGCCATGGCCCAGGATCACCGCCTCGCCGACATAGGGCGAGAATTTCAGCTTGTTCTCAATGTATTGCGGGCTGAACCTGTCGCCGCCGCTGGTGGTGGCGAGATCCTTCATCCGGTCGATCACGACCAGGTGGCCCTTGCCGTCGACATAGCCGGCGTCGCCGGTCGCCAGCCAGCCGTCGCGCAGATCGGCCTTGGACGCCTCCTCGTTGCGGTAGTAGCCGAGGAACATGTTGGGGTGGCGGGTGACGATCTCGCCGACGCCGTTCTGGTCCGGCGCCTCGATCCGCAGCTGGATGCTGTCGTCGAAGGCGATTCCGACCGTGTCGAAATCGACGTCGCCCGCCCGGTGGATGGTGTAGGCGCCCAGCAACTCGGTCTGGCCGTAGAGCTGGCGCAGCGGCACCCCCATGGCGAGGAAGAAGCGGAAGGTCTCAGGCCCCAGCGCCGCCCCGCCGGTCGCGGCCGAGCGCAGCCGGGAGAAGCCCAGCCGGTCGCGCAGCGCGGCGAAGAGCAGGATCTTCGCAAGCGGTGATTTCTTTTTATGATCAAGCGCTTTCAGGCCGAATTTCATACCGAGGTCGAACAGGCGTCGCTTGAGCCAGGAGGCGTCCATCATCCGGCTGCGGACATCGGCCGCCAGCCCCTCCCAGACCCGCGGCGCCAGCAGCACGAAGGTCGGGCCGATCTCGCGGAAATCCGCCCAGCTGGTGCTCTGCTCCTCGACGAAGTTCACCACCATCCGGCACTGCAGCGCCTTCCCGAAGACGTAGACCTGCTCCATGATCCAGGGCAGCGGCAGCACCGAGACGTACTCGTCCCGCGGCCCCTGCGGGTCGACCGCCAGGTAGCTGGCGGTGTGGCGGATCACCGACCCGGCCGAGAGCATGGCCAGCTTCGGCTGCGCCGTGGTGCCGGAGGTGGTGCACAGCACCGCGACATCCTCGCCGCGCGTCTCCGCCACCATGCGGTCGTAGAGGCCCGGATCGGCAGCGAGCAGCGGGGCGCCGAGGGCGATGAAGCCGTCGACCGGCAGCAGCCGCGGATCCTCGTATTTCCGCATCCCGCGCGGGTCGGAATAGACGATGTGGCGGACGCTCGGGATGCGGTCGCCGAGGCCCAGCAGCTTGTCGACCTGCTCCTCATCCTCGGCCAGCACGATGGCGACCGAGGCGTGCCCGATCAGATAGGCCACCTCCTCGTCCAGCGCGTCGCGGTACAGGCCGAGGCTCATGGCGCCGGCGGCATGGGCGGCGATCTGGCCGGCCACCCAGTCCGGCCGGTTGTCGCCGATCAGCCCGACCACGGCGCCCGGCCCGATGCCCAGCGCCCGCAGGGCCAGGGCGAAGCCGCGCACCCGGGCGTGGAAGCCGGCCCAGCTGATCTCCTGCCAGATGCCGAAATCCTTCTCGCGCAGCGCCACCTCATTCGGCCATTGCGCGGCATTGCGGGCCAGCAGCTTGGGGAAGGTGTCGAAGGCGTCGGTCATGCCGAACCATTCCCGGCCGCCCCCTCACCCGAAATCGCGATGCGATTTCGACCTCTCCCCAAGGTGAGGTGAAGGGGGCCATGCGTCATTTCCCTCTCCTCGGGGAGAGGGAGGGGCCCGGCGCGCAGCGACGGGAGGGTGAGGGGGAGGCCCCGCCGCCTCAAGCCGCCGCCTCCGCATCCTCATCGACCTCGCCGAGATAGGCACGACGGACATGGCTGTCGGCCAGGACGTCCTCGGGCGTGCCCTCGGCGATCTTGCGGCCGAAATCCAGCACCATGACGCGGTGGGAGATGTCCATCACCACGCCCATGTCGTGCTCGATCATGATCACCGTCATGCCCCATTCGGCGTTGAGGTCGACGATGTAGCGGGCCATGTCCTCCTTCTCCTCGAGGTTCATGCCGGCCATCGGCTCGTCCAGCAGGATCAGGTCTGGCTTCAGCGCGATGGCGCGGGCCAGCTCCACCCGTTTGCGCAGGCCGTATGATAGGGTGCCGGCCAGGGCGCGGCGGACATGCTGGATCTCGAGGAAGTCGATGATCTCCTCGACCGCGCGGCGGTGCCGCAACTCCTCCTGCCGGGCGCCGCCCAGCCACCACAGCGCGCCGGTCAGCACGTTGTTCTTCAAGAGGTGGTGGCGCCCGACCATGATGTTGTCGAGCACCGACATATGCGCGAACAGGGCCAGGTTCTGGAAGGTGCGGCCGAGGCCGAGCTCGGCCCGGGCGCTGGGCCTCAGCCGGGTGATGTCGCGGCCCTTGTAGTGGATGCGGCCGGCGGTCGGGCTGTAGCGGCCGGAGATGCAGTTGACCATCGAGGTCTTGCCGGCGCCGTTCGGGCCGATGATCGAGAACAGCTCGCCGCGGCCGACGGTGAAGCCGACATCGGTCAGGGCCTTGACCCCGCCGAAGGCGAGGCTGACCGAGTCCGCGGTCAGAAGCGCATCTCCCGGTGCGGGCGGCGCGGCCGCAGCCTGCATGCTCTCTCCCCCTGTTGGCGTCGGGCACCTCTGGCGGGTGCTTGCCCTATCAATGTCGTGGAAGCGCCGGGAAAGGCAATCAGCAAAACGTCTACAGCATGCCGATCGCAGCATCGCCGATGGCGTGGTCGTCCTCCGCCCCGGCGCCGGCGATGCCGAGGGCGCCGACCACGGCGCCGGCGTCGCGCCAGGGGAAGCCGCCGGGCTGCACCAGGATCTCTGCCAGCCCGGCCAGCTGCGCCGCCTCGGCCGGGTCGCGGCCGAGGCGCAGGGCAGGGTCGCGGGTTGGCTCGCCGAGATGCAGCGCCGCGGCCGCCCGGCGCCGGGCGATCTCCAGCGTCAGGTGGCCGACGCCGTCCATCCGCGCCGCGGCGACGACATGGCCGCCGCGGTCGACCACCACCGCCGCGATCTGCTGTTCGCGGCGTCCGGCCTCGGCCAGGGCGGCCGCCAGAACGGCCTGGGCTTCGGCGAGGGCGGGGGCGAAGTCGGTCATGACGCTCTCCGGCGGAGTCGGCGCGGCCAGCATAGCAGCGTCGGGATCGCCCCGCCGCAGCGCGAAAGAAGCGTACGCACGCCCCTTGATCCCGCGGCCGGTTGCGGCCACGCTCATTCCCATGAGCTTCACGCTGACCGCCGATCAGGACGCCATCCGTGATGCCGCGCGCGCCTTCGCCGCGGAGCAGATGGCACCCCACGCCGCCCGCTGGGACGAGGAGCAGATCTTCCCGGTCGACACGCTGCGCCAGGCTGCGGCCTTGGGCTTCGCCGGCATCTATTGCGGCGAGACGCATGGCGGCAGCGGCCTGACCCGGCGCGACGCCGCGATCGTGTTCGAGGAGCTGTCGGCCGCCTGTGTCTCCACCGCCGCCTACATCTCGATCCACAACATGGTCGGCTGGATGATCGACAGCTTCGGGTCGGACGAGCTGAAGGCGCGCTTCCTGCCGTCGCTGATGACGATGGAGCGCTTCGCCAGCTACTGCCTGACCGAGCCCGGCTCCGGCTCCGATGCCGCGTCGCTGCGCACCCGCGCGGTGCGCGACGGCGACCACTATGTGCTGAACGGCACCAAGGCCTTCATCTCCGGCGGCTCCACCTCCGACGTCTATGTCGTGATGGCGCGGACCGGCGATGCGGGACCGAAGGGCATCTCGGCGATCCTGGTCGAGAGCGGCACGCCCGGCCTGTCCTTCGGCAAGAAGGAGAAGAAGCTGGGCTGGAACAGCCAGGTCACCACCATGGTGATCTTCGAGGATTGCCGCGTCCCGGTCGCCAACCGGCTGGGCGAGGAAGGGCAGGGCTTCACCTTCGCGATGAAGGGGCTGGACGGCGGCCGGGTCAATATCGGCGCCTGCTCGGTCGGCGGCGCCCGCGCCTGCCTGGAGGCGGCCCGCGGCCACATGCTGCAGCGCAGCCAGTTCGGCCGGAAGATCGCCGAGTTCCAGGCGCTGCAGTTCAAGCTGGCCGACATGGCGATCGACCTGGACGCGGCCCGGCTGATGATCCATCGCGCCGCGGATTCGCTCGATCGCCGCGACCCCGACGCGACCCAGCATTGCGCCATGGCCAAGCGCTTCGCCACCGACGCCGGCTTCCGGATCTGCAACGATGCGCTGCAGCTGCATGGCGGCTACGGCTACATCAGGGACTATCCGGTGGAGCGCTTCCTGCGCGACGTCCGCGTCAACCAGATCCTGGAAGGCACCAACGAGATCATGCGCCTGATCGTGGCCCGCCGCCTGCTGGCGGAGTAGGGGCCGGAAGACATTGCCATGACCGACGAGATCCTGTTCGACCGCGAGGGGCCGATCGCCATCGTGACGCTGAACCGGCCGAAGGCGCTGAACGCGCTGACGCTGGCGATGTGCCGGGCGCTGCTGCCGAAGATCGCGGAGTGGGCCGAGGATCCGGAACTGCATGCCGTGGTGTTGCGCGGCGCCGGCGACCGCGCCTTCTGCGCCGGCGGCGACATCCGCGCGGTGTATGAGCGGGGGCCGCAGCCGGGTGTGCCGGGCGGCGACCTGGAGCAGGATTTCTTCTGGGTCGAGTACCGGCTGAACCACGCCATCCACCATTTCCCCAAGCCCTGGATCGCGCTGCTCGACGGCGTGACCATGGGCGGCGGGCTCGGCCTGTCGGTGCATGGCTCGCACCGGGTGACGACGGAGAAGACGCTCAGCGCCATGCCGGAATGCGGCATCGGCCTGTTCCCGGACATCGGCGGCGGCTGGTTCCTGTCGCGCTGCCCGGGCGAGATCGGCACCTACCTGGCCCTGACCGGAGCGCGCATCGGCGCCGCCGACATGCTGTTCACCCGGATGGGGACGCATCATGTCGCCTCCGCCCGGATCGACGACCTGGTCGCGGCGCTGGCCGATGCCGAATGGATCGGCCAGGGCGGGCTGGTGGCGGAATCGGTGCTGCAGCTCTTCGCGGCCGACCCCGGCGCATCGGCCCTGGCGCCGCTGCGCCCGGCGATCGACCGCTGCCTCGGCCATGACACGGTGGAGGAGATCCTGGCGGCGCTGGACGCCGACGGCGGCGCATGGGCCCAGGCCGCGGCGGTGCAGATCCGCGCCGGGTCGCCGACCAGCCTGAAGGTGACGCTGCGCCAGATCCGCCAGGGCAAGACCATGATCTACGACGCGGTGGCGGCGATGGAATACCGCATGGTCCACCGTTTCCTGGCGGCGCCGGATGTCTTCGAGGGCGTGCGGGCGCAGCTGGTCGACAAGACCCGCGACCCGAAGTGGCGGCCGGCGACGCTGGCCGAGGTGGACGACGCCGCGGTCGCCGCCTATTTCCAGCCGCTGCCCGGCCATGAGCTGAGTTTCGACTGAACCAACAGGACGGGCGGCGAACGCCCGGTTGTGAGGAGACCCCGATGTCGCTGCGAATCGCCTTTCTCGGGCTCGGCCATATGGGCCGGCCGATGGCGCTGAACCTGGTCAAGGCCGGGCACCGGGTATCCGGATTCGACCCGGTGGACTCGGTCCGCGAGGCCGTGGCAAAGGAAGGCATCGCCGCGAAGCCGTCGATCGCCGCGGCGGTCGACGACGCCCAGGTGGTGATCAGCATGCTGCCGACCGGCGGCCATGCCCGCGAGGCCTATCTCGGCGAGAACGGGGTCTGCGCCAGCACGCCGGCGGGGGGGCTGTTGATCGATTGCTCGACCATCGATGTCGACAGCGCGCGGCTGATCGCGAAAGAGGCTGCGGCCCGCGGCTTCGGCATGGTCGACGCCCCGGTCTCGGGCGGCACCGGCGGCGCCGCGGCCGGCACCCTGACCTTCATGGTCGGCGGCCCGGACGAGGCCTTCGGCCGCGCCGAGCCGGTGCTGCAGGCGATGGGCAAGGCCGTCATCCACACCGGTGGCCCGGGCACCGGCCAGGCGGCAAAGATCTGCAACAACATGGTGCTCGGCATCTCGATGATCGCGGTGTCGGAGGCCTTCGCTTTGGCCGACAAGCTGGGGCTGGAGCGGCAGAAGCTGTTCGACGTGTCGTCGAAGAGCTCCGGCCAGTGCTGGTCGCTGACCACCTATTGCCCGGTGCCGGGGCCGGTGCCGACCTCGCCGGCCAACCGCGACTACAAGCCCGGCTTCACCGCGGCGATGATGCTGAAGGATCTGCGCCTGTCGCAGGCCGCGGCCCAGGCGGCCGGCGCGGCCACCCCGCTCGGCGCCGCGGCGGCCGCGCTCTACACCCTGTTCGTCAACGAGGGCGCGGCGGAGACCGACTTCTCCGGCATCTTCCGGATGATCGCCGGCGAGAAATAGAGCCGGTTCCCTTCGTTTCGTCGGGCATAATCGCAGCCCAACGACTCGGGAGGGACCCATGCGCAAGATTTCCGCGTCGATCGCCGTACTTGTCCTGTCGCTGAGTGGAGCGCCGTCGATGGCCGCCGATCCCGGCATTCCCGCCCTGCCGCCGACCGACCAGCCGCTGCGCGATTTCGTCACCCGGGTCGAGGCGGACCGCCGCATCACCTTCCGGCTGTTCGCGCCCGAGGCGAAGGCCGTCTCGGTCGTGTTCGGGTCGATGGACCCGGCCAAGGTCAAGGCGACGCCGATGACCAAGGGCGGGCGCGGCGTCTGGAGCGTCATCGTCGGCCCGGTCGCGCCCGACCTCCACGAGTATTATTTCAACGTCGACGGCTTCCGCGCCACCGACACCGGCGCCAACGCGCCGAAGCCGCAGCGCCAGGTCAACACCAGCCTGATCCTGGTGCCGGGCAGCATCGTCGACACCAGGCCGGTGCCGCATGGCGACCTGCGGGTCGTGACCCTGACCAGCCAGGCGCTGGGCGCCGAACGGCAGATGCTGGTGTGGACGCCGCCGGGCTATGGCGACAGCTCGGCACCGCTGCCGGTGCTGTACCTCTATCACGGCTTCGGCGACACGGTGTGGTCCTGGGTCATCCAGGGCCGGGCGCCGCAGATCCTCGACAATCTGCTGGCCGAGAAGAAGATCCTGCCGATGATCGTGGTGATCCCGGACACCGAGACCGACATCGCCGCGGCAGTGCCGGAGGACTTCCCGGGCGCGACCCGACGTCAGACCTTCTACCCGGCCAACGCCGTCGCGGCCGACCGCGAGCTGATCGGCGACATTATCCCGTATATGGAGGCGCATTACCGGGTACGCACCGATGCGGCGGGGCGGGCGCTGGCCGGCTTGTCCCAGGGTGGCTACCAGGCGTTGGTCTCCGGCCTCGGCCATCTCGGCACCTTCGCCTGGCTGGCGACCTTCAGCGGCGTGTCGCAGGCCACGGTGCCGGATGCCGGCATCGCCAAGGCGCTCGCCGACCCGGCCAAGGTCAATGCCAGCCTGCGCGGTTTCGCCGTGACGGTCGGCAGCGACGACACCATCACCGGCAAGGACATCGCCGGGCTGCGCAAGGATCTCGACGCCGCCGGCATCCGCTACGATTACAAGGAATATCCCGGTCTCTACCACGAGATGGCGGTGTGGCGCCCCTCGCTGGCCGATTTCCTGCAGAAGATCTTCAAGGACTGATCGCGGGGATCAGAGCGAGTCGTCCATCCGTTCGACGAGCTGCCAGCAGGCCTGCCTGTCGAAGACATAGGTGAGCTGGAGGTCGCTGTCCGGCTTCGCCAGCCTCAGCACGGCCCGCGTTCCGCCGCGCTCGAGCCACCGTGCTTCGAGGCCGAGGGTGACCTGTTCTTCGCGGCTCGGGATCACCGGGAAGAGCAGCGCGGGTTCGGACACCATCTCGGTCACAGGGCGCGGCTCGGGCTCCGCCGTGCTGTTGACGTACCGGTTCCGCAGCGGCTGCGCGGTGAAGGCGCGCTGCACCGCGACATCGTCGATGAACGCCTTGAGGAAGGCGTCGATGTCGGCCGACGGGCAGGCCGGGCCGGCGGCTTCGACCGGGGCGGCAGCGCCGATGCCGGCCGCAAGCAGCAGGGCGGGGAGCAAGCGGCGCATCAGCGGAAATCCTGGGTCAGCCGCCAGCAGCCGTCGCGCGGCTCGAACAGATAGGCGCCGGGCTGGCCGTAGGTGCGGATCAGCTCGCCATACTCCTCATCCTCGCCGGGAGGCCCGTACTCGGCCTTCACATAGGCCACGCGATAGGCGCCGCCGGGCTCCTCGGTGATGTCGAGCTTGAGCGGCTCCAGCGCCTCGGTCTGGCCGGCGTCGAAGCGGTCGGCCGATTCGGCATCGAAGAAGCCGTAGTCGATCATCGCGATCTTGAAGTCGCGATACTCGGCGCCCTTGATCGTGCGTTGGACCGGCCCCGGCCGGGCGAGGCTGCGGATCTGCACCTCGGGCGCGGTGAAGGCGGTCCGCACGCCCTCGTTCTGGGCGAAATAGCCGAACATCAGGGAGAAGTCCTTCGCCTTGCAGGCGTCCCTGGCCAGCTGCAGGATCTCGGCTTGGGACAGGGCCTGCGCTGCCGCCGGGCCGGCGGCCAGCGCCAAGCCGAAGGCCAGCGCGATCGTCGCGGTTCGTCTCATCTCGCCGTTCTCTCCGCCAAGGAACCGCGGGCACTCTTCAGCGCAAATGTGAAGAGATTATGGGGCTCGCGGACCCTAATCCCAGTCCGCGACCTCGCCGGCAGCGAGGCCGTCCTCCGACAGCAACCGGGAGACCAGCCGGTCGGCGGCGGCGTCCGGCGCCGGCTGAGCGCCTGGCGCCTCGCCCGGAAAACCCTGCTCGCGCAAGCGGGTGGCCATCGGCCCGGGATGGAACAGCGCCACCCGCAGCTCCGTCTTCGCCGTCTCGGCCGCGTACAGGCCGGCCAGGGTGTCCAGCCCGGACTTGGCCACGGCATAGGCGCTCCAATAGGCGACACCGCTGCGGGCGATGCGGTCGGTGACGAAGACCGCGCGCGGCGCCTCGGCGGCGCGCAGCAGCGGGTCGAGCGAGCGGATCAGCCGGTAATTGGCGTTCAGGTTGAGGTCGAGCACCCGGGCCCAGACCTTCTCGTCGCTGTAGGCGACCGGGCCGAGATGGCCGAGCATCGCGGCGTTGGCGACCAGCAGGTCGAGCTTGCCGAAACGCTGCGCCAGCGAGCCGCCGAGAAGGTCGATCTGCTCGAACTTCGACAGGTCCATCGGCACCAGCGTGGCGCTGCCGCCCACGGCCTTGATGGCGTCGTCGGTCTGCTCCAGCCCGCCGACGGTGCGGGCGGCGCAGACGACATGTGCGCCGGCGGCGGCCAGCCGCACCGCGACCGCGGCGCCGAGGCCGCGCGACGCACCGGTGACGAGCGCGATCCGGCCCTCCAGGGGCCTCGTGGTCTCGGTCATCGGTTCAGACGCGTTCGGAGAGGGCGGAGCTGCGGCGCGGCGCCGCCGTATGGTCGGTCAGCGGCGTCGGATAGTCGCCGGTGAAGCAGGCGTCGCAGAACTGCCGGGCGTTGCCGGCCCGCTTCGGCGCGCCCATGGCCCGGTACAGCCCGTCGATCGAGATGAAGGCCAGGCTGTCGACGCCGATCAGCTCGGCCATCTGCGCGACCGAGTAGTTGTGCGCCAGCAGCTTCGACTTCTCCGGCGTGTCGACGCCGTAGAAGCAGGGGTTGGTCGTCGGAGGGCTGGAGATCCGCATATGGACCTCCTTGGCGCCGGCCGCGCGCACCATCTTCACGATCTTCTGGCTGGTGGTGCCGCGCACGATCGAATCGTCGACCAGCACCACTCGCCGGCCCTCGATCATCGCCCGGTTGGCGTTGTGCTTCAGGCGCACGCCGAGATGGCGGATCTGGTCGGTCGGCTCGATGAAGGTGCGGCCGACATAGTGGTTGCGGATGATGCCGAGCTCGAACGGCACGCCGCTCTGGGCGGCGAAGCCGATGGCCGACGGCACGCCCGAATCCGGCACCGGGATGATCACGTCGGCCTCGACCGGGGATTCGACCGCCAGCTCGGCCCCGATCCGCCGCCGCGCCTCGTAGACCGAGGAGCCTTCCACCACGCTGTCGGGGCGGGCGAAGTAGATGTATTCGAAGATGCAGAAGCGGCGTTCGGCCGGCTGGAACGGCTTGATGCTGGTGACGCCGTCGGCGCTCAGCACCACCATCTCGCCGGGCTCGACGTCGCGGATGAACTCGGCGTCGATGATGTCCAGCGCGCAGGTCTCCGATGCCAGCACGTGGCTGGTGCCCGACGCCGTCTCCAGCTTGCCCAGCACCATCGGGCGGAAGCCCATCGGGTCGCGGATGCCGATGACGTGCTCGGATGACAGGGCGATCAGGGAATAGGCGCCCTCGACCTGGCGCATCGCCTCGACCAGCCGGTCGATCACGTTGCCGCCGCGGGCGGTCGCCATCAGGTGCAGGAACACCTCGGTGTCCGAGGTCGACTGGAACAGGCAGCCGCGGCTGACCAGCTGGTGCCGCAGGCGCCCGGCATTGGTCAGGTTGCCGTTGTGGGAGATGGCGAAGCCGCCGAACTCGAAATCCGCGAACAGCGGCTGGACGTTGCGCAGCCCGGCGCCGCCGGTGGTGGCGTAGCGGTCATGGCCGATCGCGGCATTGCCCTTGAGCTGGCCGACGACCGCTTGCGACGAGAAGGCGTCGCCGACTAGGCCGTTGGCGCGGTGGACGTAGAACTGCTCGCCATCATGCGAGACGATGCCGCAGGCCTCCTGGCCGCGGTGCTGCAGCGCGTGCAGCCCCAGCGCGGTCATCGCGGCGGCCTCGGGATGCCCCATGATGCCGAAGATGCCGCACTCCTCACGGAGCGTGTCGCCGGTGAGGTCGAAGGGATCTGTCGTCAGCATGTGGCCGCTAGGGCTCCTGATCCTGGACGCCATCGGCGCCAATCGGCCCGGCGCCACTTACAACGTCTGGGGCCTATATAATGTCAACCGCCACCGGTTGCACCCGCGTTCGACGGGGGGGCCGGATGCGTCTGGGGCGGGTGTGTCGGGGTGATGCCCGGCGCAGGCGGAGCCGAGGCCGGCGGCTGGGCCGGCTGTGGCTGGGCCGGCTGTGGCTGGGCCGGGGCAGCCGCGGGGGGCGGGGTCTGGTTCTGGTTGAGCAGGCTGCCGATCGGGTCGGCGATCTGCGGCGTCAGGGCCGGAGCCTCCTGCTTGGCCTTGTCGATCGCGCCGGCCAGCGCTTCCTGCGGCACCAGGCTCTTCAGGTATTCGGCGCCGGCCTGCACCCAGGGCAGCATCCGTGCATTCTCCAGCCAGGGCGGCCGGCGGGTCTCGGGGAACACCCAGGTCAGCAGCAGATAGGCCAGGCAGACCAGCACGGCGCCGCGCACCACGCCGAAGACGAAGCCGAGCGAGCGGTCGACGGCGCTGAGCGCCGAGCCCTTCACCACCCGGGCGATCAGATGGCTGATGGTGGAGAAGATCACCAGCGCCACGACGAAGATGCCGACGCCGGTCAGGATGTCGGCCAGCAGCTGCATCTCGATGTACTGGCGCAGATAGGGCCTGGCGTCGTTGAAGGTCCACAGCGTCACCAGCGCGGCGCCGAGCCAGCCGGCGATCGACAGCACCTCGGCCACGAAGCCCCGCGCCAGCGCCAGGAAGGCGGAGATGGCGAGGATGATCAGGATCGCGATGTCGCCGGCGGCGATGGGAAGGCTATCCAGGATCGGTCTCCTCGAAACTCCTGCGGCGGCCTGCTGACGCGCCGCGCCCGTCGGTATTGAACAGGGCCACCAGCTCCTCCAGCCGGGCGATGCTGCGCCGTTCGATCGGCAGCGCGTCGCGGCTGGGCGCGCGGCCCCGCTTCGGGTGACCTTGTGGCACGATCGCGGCGGCGAATCCAAGCTTCGCGGCTTCCTTCAGCCGCGCATCGCCCTGGCCCACGGCCCGGATCTCGCCGGACAGGCCGATCTCGCCGAACACCACCGTGTCGCGCGGCACCGGCACGCCGGTGAGGGAGGAGAGCAGGGCGGCCGCCACCGCCAGGTCCGCCGCCGGCTCGGCGATGCGCAGGCCGCCGGCGACGTTGAGATAGACGTCGTTCATGCCGATGGCGACGCCGCAGCGCGCCTCCAGCACCGCCAGCACCATGGCCAGCCGCGCGCTGTCCCAGCCGACCACGGCGCGGCGCGGGGTGCCGAGCGACGAGGGCGCGACCAGGGCCTGGATCTCGACCAGCACCGGCCGGGTGCCCTCGATCCCGGCGAAGACCGCGGCGCCGGAGACGTCGCCGCTGCGGTCGGCCAGGAACAGCTCGGACGGGTTGCTCACCTCGGACAGGCCGCCATCGGTCATCTCGAAAACGCCGATCTCGTCGGTGGCGCCGAAGCGGTTCTTGACCGCGCGCAGGATGCGGAACTGGTGGCCGCGCTCGCCCTCGAAATAGAGCACGGTGTCGACCATGTGCTCGAGCACGCGCGGACCGGCGATGGCGCCGTCCTTGGTGACATGGCCGACGATCAGCAGCGCGGTGCCGCGGCGCTTGGCGTGGCGGATCAGCTCGGCGGCCGAGGCGCGGACCTGGGCGACGGTGCCCGGCGCGCTCTCCAGCGCCTCCAGGAACATGGTCTGGATCGAATCGATCACCACGACCTTCGGTCCGTCCGGCCGGTCCATGGCGGCGATGATGTCGCGGACATTGGACGAGGCGGCGAGGCGGACCGGCGCGTCGGCCAGGCCCAGGCGCCGGGCCCGCATGCGGATCTGGTCGACCGCCTCCTCGCCCGAGACATAGGCGCATTCGATGGTGCCGGCGAGGCGGCACAGCACCTGCAGCAGCAGGGTCGACTTGCCGATGCCGGGGTCGCCGCCGATCAGGATGGCCGAGCCGGCGACGATGCCGCCGCCGCAGACCCGGTCGAACTCGTCACTGCCGCTGCGCCAGCGCGGTTCCTCGATCGTGGCCGCGGCCAGGTCGGTGAAGGCGATGGCCCGGCCGCCGCCGGCCTTGGCCCCGCCGAACGCCTTCGGCGCGGCCTCCACCACCTCCTCGACCAGGGTGTTCCACTCGCCGCAGGACTCGCAGCGCCCGGTCCAGCGCGAAAAGCTGGCGCCGCAGTTCTGGCAGATGTAGCGGGTCGCGTTCTTCGCCATGGGCGAACCCTACGTCAGGAAACCCGGACCTGCATCTGGATCGGCCCGTCCGCGCGGCCGTGCACGAACTGGTCGACATAGGCGTTGCCGGAATCGTTCACCTGCGCCGCCGGCCCGGCCCAGATGATCCGGCCCTCATAGATCATGGCGATGCGGTCGGCGATCTTGCGGGCGCTGGCCATGTCATGGGTGATCGACAGGGTGGTGGCACCCAGGTCGCGGCGGCATTTCACGATCAGGTCGTTGATCACGTCGGCCATGATCGGGTCCAGGCCGGTGGTCGGCTCGTCGAAGAAGATGATCTCCGGCTCGGCGGCGATGGCGCGGGCCAGGCCGACGCGCTTCTGCATGCCACCCGACAGCTCGGCCGGGGTGAGGGCGGCGACGTCGGGCCCGAGGCCGACCTGGGCCAGCTTGTCGACCGCGATCTCCTTCGCCCGCTTGCGGGATTCGCCGCGGCCCTGGATCAGGCCGAAGGCCACGTTCTCCCAGACCGACAGGCTATCGAACAGCGCGGCGCCCTGGAACAGCATGCCGAAGCGCTTCATCAGGTCGACCCGGTCACTGCCGGACAGCCGGGTGGTCTCGGTGCCGTCGATCAGGATCTGGCCACGGTCCGGGCGGATCAGGCCGACGATCGACTTCAGCAGCACCGATTTGCCGGTGCCGGAACCGCCGATCACCACCAGGGATTCGCCGGACGCGATCTCCAGGTCGATGCCGCGCAGCACCTGCTTCGGGCCGAAGGCCTTGTGCACGCCCTCCAGTCTGATCTTGGGGGTGGTCGCCATCGCCGTCACCCCACGTACAGGCCGGTGATCATGAAGTCGAACAGCAGGATCAGGATCGAGGCGGAGACCACCGCATTGGTGGTGGCCGCGCCGACGCCCTGGGCCCCGCCGCGCGAATTGTAGCCGTGGTAGCAGCCCATCAGTGCGACGACGAAGCCGAAGGCCGCGGCCTTGAGCAGGCTGAGCACGACGTCCTCGACCTCGAGGGCCTGCCAAGTCGCCGTCATATAGGCCGAGGGATTGTCGCCCAGCCGGTAGACGCTGATCAGGAAACCGCCGAACACGCCGATGATGTCGGCCACGATCACCAGGCAGGGCAGCATCAGCAGGCCGGCGACCAGCCGCGGCGCCACCAGATATTTGTACGGGTTGGTCGACAGGGTGCTGAGCGCGTCGATCTGCTCGGTCACCCGCATGGTGCCGATCTCGGCCGCCATCGAGGCGCCGATGCGCCCGGCGACCATCAGCCCGGCCAGGACCGGCCCTAGCTCGCGCACCACCGACAGCAGGACGACGCTGGCGCCGAAGCCGCCGGCGCCGAAGCGGGCGAAGCCCGCCTGGGTCTGCAGCGCGAGCACCATTCCGGTGAACAGCGCCGTCAGCCCGACCACCGGCAGCGAGTAGTAGCCGATGTCGATGATCTGGCGCAGGAACAGCCGCGGGTAGAAGGGCGGCTTCAGGCACTGCGCCAGCGCGGTCAGGGTGAACAAAGCGAGGCGGCCGACCGCGGCGAGGAAGGCCAGGAAGGTGCGCCCGATCGTGGCGAGAAAGTTCATTCGGCCCCGCCGATATAGCGCCGGGCATAGCGCCGGCCGAGGCTGGTCAGGATCTCGTAGCCGATGGTGCCGGCGCTCTCGCCCAGCCGGTCGGGCGGCAGCTCCGGGCCGATGATCTCGGCCAGGGCGCCGGGCGTGGCCAGCGGTTCGGGAATGTGGGTCACGTCCACCGTGATCAGATCCATCGAGATGCGGCCGGTGATCGGCGCGGTGAAGCCTGCGATGCGCACGGCGCCGCGACCACTGGCGGCGCGCGGTACCCCGTCGGCATAGCCCACGGCGATCGTCGCGAGCCTGGCCGGACCCTCCACGCGGTGGGCGGCACCGTATCCAACGGTCATGGGGGTGTCAACGCGGCGGATCTGCAGGATTCGGGCCTCGAGCCGGACCACATCCGCCATCGGATTCGGCCGGCCCGGAATCGGGTTGATGCCGTAGAGCGCGGCGCCGGGGCGGGTCAGGTCGCCATGGAAGTCCGGCCCGAGGAAGATGCCGGAGGAATTGGCGATGCTGACCGGCGCCTGCGGCAGCGTCGCCACGGACCGGCGGAACCGGTCGAGCTGGGTCCGGTTCATCGGGTTCCCGGCCTCCTCGGCGCAGGCGAGGTGGGTCATCCAGGTGATCGGCCCGATGCCGTCGAGCAGGCCGGGATCGGCCGCCAGCCTGTTCTGATCCTCGGGTGAGAGGCCGAGCCGGTTCATGCCGCTGTCGAGATGGACGAAGCCGGGCAGGGCGGTGCCGAGCGCCTTGGCATGGTTGGCCCAGGCGGCGATCTCTCCCGGATCATTCAGCGCCGGGATCAGATCGTGGGCGGTGTAGTCCGCCGCCAGGCCCGGCAGCAGGCCGTTCAGGACGATGATGCGGGGTCCGTCGAGCGCGGCCCGCAGCGCGATGCCTTCGTCCAGATGCGCGACGAAGAAGCTGCGGGCGCCGGCGGCGAGCAGGGCGCAACCGACCGGCACGGCGCCCAGGCCGTAGGCGTCGGCCTTGAGCACCGCCCCGCATTCGGCCGGCGCGCCCAGGGCCTGGAGCCGGCGCCAGTTCCCGGCGACGGCGTCGAGGTCGATGGTCAGCAGGGCGCCGGCCCGGCCGAGCGCCGCCTCACTGGTCATCGAAGCTGGGATCGGACTGCAGGTTGGAGAACTTGGTGTACTGGCCCTCGAAATGCAGCCTGCGCGTGCCGGTCGGGCCGTGGCGCTGCTTGGCGACGATGACTTCGGCCACATTGTGCACCCGGTCCATCGCCGCCATCCAGTCCTGGTGCTCCGGCGTGCCCTCGGGCGGCTCGCCCTTCGACAGGTAGTAGGCTTCGCGATAGACGAACATGACCACGTCGGCGTCCTGCTCGATCGAGCCGGATTCGCGCAGGTCCGACAGCTGCGGCCGTTTGTCCTCGCGGTTCTCGACCTGGCGCGACAGCTGGGACAGGGCGATGACCGGGATGCTGAGGTCCTTGGCCAGGATCTTCAGGCCACGGGTGATTTCGGAGATTTCCTGCACCCGGTTGTCGGTCTTCTTCGATCCGCCGGCGCTCATCAGCTGGATATAGTCGACCACCAGCATGCCGAGATTATGCTGCCGCTTCAGGCGCATGGCACGCGTTCTTAAGGTACTGATCGAAACGCCGGCGGTATCGTCGATGAAGAACGGTGTCTGCCGGATCAGATTCGCCGCCTCGACCACGCGCGGGAAATCGGACCGCTTCATGTCGCCCTTGCGGATCCGTTCCGACGCGATCTCGGCGACCTCGGACAGGATACGGACGGCGAGCTGATCGGCCGACATTTCCATCGAGAAGAAGCCGACCACGGCGCCTTCCTTGCCGTGCTTGCGCAGATAGGCGGTGGCCGCGTTGAAGGCCATGTTGGTGGCCAGTGCGGTCTTGCCCATGCCGGGCCGGCCGGCAAGGACGATCAGGTCCGAGGGCTGCAGGCCGCCCATCATCTTGTCGATCTCGGCCAGGCCGGTGGTCACGCCGGTCAGTGGCGTGTCGCGCTCCAGCGCCTTGCCGGCGGCGTCGACCGCGCGCGCCAGGACGTCGCCGAACGGCTCGAAATCCTTGCGCAACACGCCGGAGCTGGACAGCCGGTACAGCTTCTCCTCGCCCTCCTGGATCTGGGCCGGGCCGTCCATCTCGTTGTCGAGGCGGTAGGCGTCGTTGACGATCTCCTCGCCGGCCAGGATCAGCTGGCGCCGCAGCGACAGGTCGTAGATGGTCTGGGCGTAGTCCTCGGCGTTCATCACCGAGACCACGCTGGCCGCCAGGTCGGTCAGGTACTGGGCGCCGCCGACGCCCTCCAGCTCATTGTCGGTCTCGAAATACTGCTTCAGGCTGATCGGGTCGGCGATCCGGTTCTGCTCCGCGAGTCGCAGCGCCGCGCCGTAGATCCGGCCATGGGCCGGCACGTGGAAATGCTCCGGCCGCAGGAAGTCCGATGCCTTCTCCAGCGCAGCGTTGTTGGCCAAAATGGCGCCGAGCAGCGCCTGCTCGGCCTCCTCGTTCGCCGGCATCCGCCGGTAGGTCGGACTCGCCATCTGGTCGGCGCTGTGAACGAGGGTGAGGGGGGATTCGGGCCGGAACTTCTCCATCGGCCCACCCTACCGCAGCCGGTTGGTGCATCGCCAGCCATGCCCCGCTGTGGATATCGGGACCGGATTGTGAGTGGATCTGTGGACAACCGGAATTCGGTCGCTGGATCAGGGGGTTGTCGTTTTGGTCGTCGATTGCGAAAGGTTCGCCTGCAGCCGCTTCGCGGCGCCGTCCATGATGGTGCGGGCGAGGCTGTCGTAATCGCCGTCGAAATGGTGGCCGCCGGTGGTCTTGATCACCTCGGCGCCGGCCATGGCAGGGGTCGGGCAGACGGTGTCGTCCTCCTCCTCGCCGTAGAAGCACTGGATCCGGGCCGGGTCGATCGACTTCAGCTCCGGCGCCACCGGTGGCGCATCATCGTCGGCGCTGACGCCGAGCCAGCCGGTGACCCGGATCTCGAAGTCGGTCCGCTCGGCCAGGCCCAGCAGGCTGATCTGGTCGACCTTCGCCTTTTCCGCCGCCGGCAGCCGGTTGTAGGCGAAGGGCAGGATATTGGCGCCGAAGGAATAGCCGATCAGGATGACGCGCTGGGCGCCCCAGGCCTTGCCGTAATGGTCGATGATATGGGCCAAGTCCTTGGCCGTCTGCTCCGGCGTCTGCTGGCTCCAGAAATAGCGCAGGCTGTCGACGCCAACGACGGAAACGCCTTTCTGTTGAAGGGCTTCGCCGATGGTCTTGTCGAGATCCTGCCAGCCGCCGTCGCCGGAATAGATGATCGCCAGGGTGGGCGAGGGGCCGGCCGCCGGCAGTTCCTCCAGCGGCAGGCTGCTGACGGCGGAAGCGTCGGCATCCGCCGGCGCGTCCTGGTGCAGCATCGCCACGACCTGGTCGGCCAGCGGCGCCTCCTGCGGCAGCGTCACCACCTCGCCGCCCGAAGCCGTGGCGAGGTCGCTCACGGCCGGGTCGGGCTGCTGCAGGCCGACGCGCCACCGGCCGGGGATATGTGGCTGCGGCCCGTAGGTGAAGCCGCCGCCCGGGGCCGGAGTCGCCGCCGGCGTGTCGGCCGGGCCGGAGCACAGCGGCAGCTTCGTCTTCAACGGCGGCAGCGGGCCGATACTGGCGCCGCCTGCTATCGTGGTCTTGGCCGCCGCCTGGGCCACCGCGCCATAGGCCACGGTCGCGCCCTGGCCCCGGCCGACCACGATCGGGGCGTGGTAGGCGGCGAAATTGTACTCGCGCTCCAGCCGCTGGCTCAGATCCTCGAAATCGCCGGCCGGGGAGTGGCAGTCCTCGTCGTCGCTGTGCTCCAGCCCGTCGAGATAGCGCTTCAGGTCGACGCCGACGACGAAGGCGCCGCTGCCCTGCAGCCGCTGCGCCGCCGTATCGAACTCGGACGTCCAGCCAGTGTCGTCCGACAGCAGGAACACCATGGAGCCCGGCTGCCCCTCCGGCTGCCACAGCCGGACCGAGCCGAGGGTGCCGCCGTCATAGCTGCGCGGCGGCGCGGCCGAGGCGCGCTGGTCGGGGATCAGCCAGGCCGCGGCGGCCAGGGCGACCCCGGCCGTCACCACCAGTCCGGCGGCGGCCAGCCACGAGGTGCGTCTCATCGCGCCACCAGCCCCTTGATCCCGCCGCCGATCAGCGCCGCGATGTCCGAGATGGCCAGGGCCGGGGCCAGGCCGCTCGGCGTCGCCAGGTAGCGCGGCTCCCATACCGGGTCGTATTTCTGCTTGAAGGTGCGCAGCCCTTCGAAATTGTAGAAGCGCGCACCGCTGCGGTAGACGAAGCGGCCGATGCGGTGCCACAGCGGCGCCAGCGGATGGCTCTCCAAGCCCGACAGCGGTGCCATGCCGAGGCTGAGCGTCTCGTAGCCCTGGTCCTTGAAGTGCACGATCAGCTTCGTGATCAGGAACTCCATCACCAGCTTGGAATTCGCCTCGGTGTGGCGCATCAGGTCGATGGCGACCTCGCTCTTCTCGTCGGTCACCATCAGCGTGGCGAAGGCCACCAGCCGGCCGTTCTCACGCACCAGGGCCATGGGCGAGCCGTGGATGTAATCGGGGATGAAGGCGCCGAGCGAGAACCGCTTCTCCTTGGCCGCCTGCTTGTGCAGCCAGTCGTCGGAGACGGCGGCGAGCTCGCTGATCAGGCCCATGCCGGCGCCCGCCGGCACCATCTCGAAGCTCAGCCCGTCCTTCTCGCCGCGGGACAGGGCGTAGCGCAGTGCCTTTTTGCGGCTGCCGCCCTCGAGCGTGAAGGTCCGCAGCGGCACCCGTGCCTCCTCGCCCAGCTTCGACAGGGTCATGCCGGTGTCGAGATAGAGCGGCAGGGTCTCGGCCCGAACGCCGTAATAGGCCGGGCGGCCGCTGGTGGCCTCGGTCATCTCGCGGAACCGCCAGATCAGCTCCGGCCAGTCCTCGCGCGCCCCGACCGGGTCGCCCAGCGCGGCCCAGGTCCGGCCCTGGATGGCATACATCAGGAAGGCGCGGCCGCTGTCCGAGAACAGCAGCGCCTTGTCGCCCATGCGCACCAGATTGGCCTCGGCGCGAGGCTGCTGCCGCAGGATCTGCTCGGCCTGGTGGAGCTCGGCCGCGGTCGGCGCCGTCATCCGGCCGTGATGGGCCCGCACCAGGTGCCACAGGCCGTACAGCGTGGCCAGCAGGCTGACCGCGACCATGGCCCGCAGGGCGCGCGAGGCCTCGTCATGGACCTCGAAGGTCCACCACAGGTCGTTGGCATAGGCGACGTGGCGGAAGGAGAAGAAGGTCAGCCAGGCCATGCCGCCGACCACGCTGCCGAGCGCGACCAGCCAGCCCGGTGTCATCGGCTGGTCGAACAGGGCGGAGCGGCGCCAGAACTCCTCCCGGCAGGGCAGCATGATGACGAGGCAGAGCAGCAGCAGCAGCGCCTCGCGCCAGGCGAAGCCCTTGCCCAGGGCCAGCACAGCGCTGACGGCGAGCAGCAGCAGGGTCAGCCAATAGGCCGCGATCAGCCGCCGGAACAGGCCCCAGGCGACGACCAGCAGCGCCAGCCCGGTCATGGCGGCCAGGATGTGCGACAGCTCGACCACCGCGATCGGCAGGTCTTCCAGGATCTCGAAGCGGCTCTTCAGCGTCGGCGTGGCGGCCGAGATCAGCAGCAGCGTGCCGACGACGAAGATCAGCGCCGCCATCACCGACGGCATCAGCCGGCCGGCGACGTCGAGCGTCAGCCGGGTCGGGGCGTGGCTCTGCAGACGGCTCAAGGCCCGCGAGGTCTCGGCGCTGGCCAGGATGCCGACGGCGAGGATCACCGGTATCAGGAAGTAGACCGCGCGGTAGACGACCAGCGCCGCGGCGATGGCCTGCGGCGGCAGCACCGTGCCGAGGCCGAGCAGCATCACCGATTCGAACACGCCGACGCCGCCCGGCACATGGCTGAGGATGCCGGCCACGGTGGCGACGACGAAGACGACGAAGAAGGCGCCGAACGGCACGCTGCCATGTGGCAGCAGGACCCAGAAGGCAAAGCCGGCGAACAGCAGCTCGACGGTCGAGATCACCAGCTGGCCGGCGGCGATGCCGAAGCTGGGCAGCGGGATCCGGCCCAGGAACGGCTCGCCGGGCCGGCGCAGGGCGCAGAGCAGCAGGAACAGCGCAGCGCCGCCCAGGATCACGGCGGCGCCGGCGGTGGTCCAGAGGCCGTGGATGCCGAGGGCGCGGGTCAGCAGATGCGGCTGCAGCAGCACCCCGGCGGCGCCGACCGTGACGATGCCGAAGCCGAAGGCGAGGGCGCAGAAGCCGGCGATCTTGGCGATGTCGCCGAACTCCAGCCCGGTCGCGGTGTAGACGCGGTAGCGCACGGAGCTGGCGGTGACCAGGCCGCCGATGGTGTTGCCGACGGCATAGCCGCAGAAGCTGGCCAGGGCCATGGTCCGCAGCGGCACGCGGGAGCCGACATAGCGCAGCGCCGACCAGTCATAGCCCATCAGCGCGATGAAGCTGCCGATCGTGCCCATGAGCGCCAAGCCGACCGAGGTCCAGGGCAGGGCGCGGATCCGGGCGATCAGGTCGTGCCAGCTCATCGCCGCCAGCTCCTGCCGGATCGCATAGGCGGCGCCGGCGAACAGCAGCAGGGTGACGATGGTCAGCAGGGCCGGCTTCAGGCGCTGGTGCATGGGTCGAAGGGTCAGGCCGCCGGTGACGGCGGCCGCATCGGCAGTCGGAACGGAAACCGCCTGCGGCTGTGCCGTGGACATGGACGGGAACTCGATTGGACCGGATGGGCCGGACGCTAATCCCGCCCGGGCCCCGGATCACGTTAAGAGTTTGCAACCTGTTGTTCAGGTTGCGCCGCTTCCGGGGCGGGCCGCTCCCCAACAAAAAAGCGCAGACCCGAAGGTCCGCGCCTTTTCGATACAGAACCGAACCGGGCTGGTTAGGCCGGCTCGCCCTCGGTGGTCTCGGCTTCGGCCTCGGCGATCGCGGCCTCGGCAGCGGCTTCAGCCGCCGCTTCTTCCTCTTCGAGGACCGAGGCGACGACCATGCCACCGCGCTGACGCTGCATCTCGGCCTCTTCGGCCGAGCGGGCGACGTTCACGGTGACGATGACGCTGACCTCGGGGTGCAGCCGGATCCGGACCTTCTCCAGGCCCAGGGTCTTGATCGGATGCTCGATCGCGACCTGGCCACGCGAGACGGTGTAGCCGTTCTCGGTCAGGGCGTCGGCGATGTCGCGCGCCGACACCGAGCCGTAGAGCTGGCCGGTATCGCCGGCCTGGCGGATGACGACGATTTGCACATCGTCCATCCGGCTCGCGACGGTCTCGGCTTCGCCCTTGGCCTCGAGGTTGTTGGCCTCGATCTGGGCGCGCTGCTTCTCGAACACGGCCAGGTTGGCCTTGGTCGCGCGCAGCGCCTTCTTCTGCGGCAGGAGGTAGTTGCGGGCGAAGCCGGGCTTCACCTTCACCACGTCGCCGATCTGGCCGAGCTTCTCGACCCGCTCCAGCAGGATGATTTCCATCGGATCCTCCCCTTACTTCACGATGTAGGGCAGGAGGCCGAGGAAGCGCGCGCGCTTGATGGCGCGGGCCAGCTCACGCTGCTTCTTGGCCGAGACCGCGGTGATGCGGCTCGGGACGATCTTGCCGCGCTCGGAGATGAACCGGCCCAGCAGCTTGGTGTCCTTGTAGTCGATCTTCGGCGCGTTGGCGCCGGAGAACGGGCAGGTCTTCCGGCGGCGGAAGAACGGACGGCGTGCACCCATCGCGCTCATGCCTGGGCTCCTTCACCTTCGGCCTGTTCACGCGGGGCGCCGAAGCCGCGATCCCGGCGCTCGCCACGATCACGATCGCCGCGGGGACCGTCACGGTCGCCCCGGCCATCGCGGTCGCGACCGTCACGGTCCCGGCCGGCCCGGCTCTGCATCATCGCCGAGGGGCCTTCCTCGAGGACGTCCATGCGCAGGGTCAGGGTGCGCAGCACGTCCTCGTTGATGCCCATCAGGCGCTCCATCTCGGCCACGGCGGCCGCGGGGGCGTCGATGTTCAGCAGGACGTAGTGGCCCTTGCGGTTCTTCTTGATCCGGTAGGCGAAGCTCTTCAGGCCCCAATACTCGGTCTTGGTGACCTTGCCGCCATTCTCGGTGAGGATGGCGGAGAAGCCCTCGGTCAGGGCCTCCACCTGCGCGGCGGACACGTCCTGCCGCGCGATGTACACGCATTCGTAAAGTGGCATTGTGACTCCTTATGGCTGTTCCCGACATGGCGCTGCGCGGGGACCCGCCAGCCGCCCATGTCACAGCCGGCCGCTATGCCAAGCGACCGGCAAGGAGCATCGACGAAGCCGCGCACTATACTCGGGAACGCTTGGAGATCAAGCGCGATCGGAACCCGATATCGTCGATCAGGCTTGACTTGCTATGGCGAGGCTCTAAGACCAGCGCCCTCATTGTGATGCGGGGATCGCCGCCATGGCGCGCGCTTTCGTGTTTCCGGGACAGGGCAGCCAGGCTGTCGGCATGGGCAAGGCGCTGGCCGACGGTTCGGCTGCCGCCCGCGAGGTCTTCGCCGAGGTCGACGCGGCGCTGGGCCAGAAGCTGTCCGAGCTGATGTTCGGCGGCGACATCGAGACGCTGACGCTGACCGAGAACGCCCAGCCGGCGCTGATGGCGGCCTCGGTCGCCGCGGCGCGGACGATGGCGGAGCGGTCCGGCAAGCCGCTGGCCGATCTCGCCGGTTTCGTCGCCGGCCACAGCCTGGGTGAATACTCGGCCCTGGCCGCGGCCGGGGCGGTCAGCGTCGCCGACGCGGCCCGGCTGCTGCGCCTGCGCGGCCGGTCGATGCAGAAGGCGGTGCCGGTCGGAATCGGCGCCATGGCGGCGCTGCTGGGCCTCGACCTCGACCAGGCGCGCGATGTCGCCGCCCGTGCCTCGACCGCGGACTCGATCTGCAGCGCGGCCAACGACAACGCGCCCGGCCAGGTCGTGGTCAGCGGCCACAAGGAAGCGGTGGAGCGGGCGATGGCGCTGGCGGCCGAGCTCGGCGCCAAGCGCAGCATCCTGCTGCCGGTCAGCGCGCCCTTCCATTGCCCGCTGATGGCGCCGGCCGCCGAGGCGATGCTCGCGGCGCTGGCCGCGGTCGAGATCAAGGCGCCGGCCGTGCCGGTGGTGGCCAATGTCACCGCGGGCCCGGTCACCGCGCCGGACGAGATCCGCCGCCTGCTGGTCGAGCAGGTGACCGGCACCGTGCGCTGGCGCGAGAGCGTGCTTTACATGAAATCCGCGGGCGTGCAGGAACTGGTCGAGCTCGGGGCCGGCAAGGTGCTGGCCGGCCTCGCCAAGCGCATCGATCGCGACCTCGCCGCGGTGTCGCTGCAGACGCCCGAGGAGATCGACGCCTGGATCGCATCGGCCGGCGCCTGAAGCACAGGGCCGCAGCACAGGGGATAGAGAGCATGTTCGATCTGAACGGCAAGTCGGCGCTCGTCACCGGCGCCTCGGGCGACATCGGCCGCGCCATCGCGACCCTGCTGCACGCCCAGGGCGCCACCGTGGCGCTGTCCGGCACCAAGGTCGAGAAACTGGAGGCGCTGGCCCGTGAGTTGGGCGAGCGAGCCCATGTGACGCCGGGCGACCTGGCGAGCGCCGAGGGCGCCGAATCGGTGGCCAAGGCGGCCGAGGCCGCGACCGGCGGCATCGACATCCTGGTCAACAATGCCGGCCTGACCCGCGACGGCCTGGCGATGCGGATGAAGGACGAGGATTTCGAGACCGTCCTGGACGTCAACCTGGTGTCCGGCTTCCGCCTCGCGCGCGCCGCCCTGCGCGGCATGATGAAGAAGCGCTGGGGCCGGATCGTGTCGATCACCTCGATCGTCGGCCACACCGGCAATCCCGGCCAGGTGAACTATGCGGCGTCCAAGGCCGGCCTGACCGGCATGACCAAGGCGCTGGCGCAGGAAGTCGCGAGCCGTGGCATCACCGTCAACTGCGTCGCCCCGGGCTTCGTCACCAGCGCCATGACCGAGGCGCTGAACGACGAGCAGAAGGCGCGGATCTCGGCCACCATCCCGATGGCGCGGATGGGCGACCCGGCCGAGATCGCCGCCGCGGTCCTCTATCTCGCCAGCAGCGAGGCGGCCTATGTCACCGGCCAGACCATTCATGTGAATGGCGGAATGGCGATGGTTTGACGTCGCTGGGCTGGACATGGCCAGATGCTTGGCCATGTTCGATCAGGTGTGTTATGTGACCGCGGGTTACGGGGCGGTCACTCGTGCGGGGGTTCAGCACTGCGGAATTCAGCCCCGTTCCGCTCTCTTGAAAGGTAGAACGAATGAGCGACATCGCCGAGCGCGTTAAGAAGATTGTCGTCGAGCATCTCGGCGTCGAAGAAGGCAAGGTCACCGAGTCGGCCAGCTTCATCGACGATCTGGGCGCCGACAGCCTCGACACCGTCGAGCTGGTCATGGCGTTCGAGGAGGAGTTCGGCTGCGAGATTCCGGACGACGCGGCCGAGAAGATCCTGACGGTGAAGGACGCGATCCAGTTCATCGAAGCGCATTCGGCCGGTTGATCGCTGGCCCGTGCCACACGTTCCGCCGCAGAACCGGATGAAATGATGCGACGTGTCGTAATCACCGGCATGGGGATGGTCACGCCTCTCGGTGCCGGTGTGAAGACCAATTGGGATCGACTGACCGCCGGCCAGTCCGGCATCGGGGCGATCTCGACCTTCAACGTCTCGGATCTGCCGGCGCGGATCGCGGGCATGGTGCCGCGCGGCACCGGCCCGGGTGATTTCGACGTCGACAGCGCGGTCCCGCCCAAGGACCAGCGCAAGAACGACGTCTTCATCCATTACGCGATCGCCGCGGCCAATGAGGCGATCGCGAATTCGGGATGGGTGCCGCCGACCGACGAGGCGCGTGATCGCACCGGCGTCATGATCGGCTCGGGCATCGGCGGCCTGCAATGGATTGCCGAGGGCTCCCTGACCCTGGAGGAGAAGGGACCCCGCCGGATCTCCCCCTTCTTCATCCCGGCGGCGCTGATCAACCTGGCCTCCGGCCAGGTCTCGATCCAGCACGGCTTCCGCGGTCCGAACCATGCCGTGGTCACGGCCTGCTCGACCGGCGCGCACGCGATCGGCGACGCGACGCGGCTGATCATGTGGGACGATGCCGACGTCATGGTGGCGGGCGGGGCGGAGGCGGCGGTCTGCCGGCTCGGGCTCGCCGGCTTCGCCGCGGCCCGGGCGCTGTCCACCGGCTACAACGAGACCCCCGGCCGGGCCTCCCGCCCCTATGACAAGGGCCGTGACGGTTTCGTCATGGGCGAGGGCGCCGGCGTGGTCGTGCTCGAGGAGCTGGAGCACGCCAAGGCCCGCGGCGCCACGATCTATGCCGAGGTCGTGGGCTACGGCCTGTCGGGCGACGCCCATCACATCACCGCCCCGCCGGAAGACGGCAATGGCGGCTTCCGGGCGATGTCGGCGGCGCTGAAGCGCGCCGGCCTGACCCCGTCGGACATCGACTACGTCAACGCCCACGGCACCTCGACGCCGCTCGGCGACGAGATCGAGCTCGGTGCGGTCAAGCGCCTGTTCGGCAACGCCATCGAGACCGTATCAATGTCCTCGACCAAATCCGCGATCGGCCATCTGCTCGGCGCGGCCGGTGCGGTCGAGGCGATCTATTCGGTGCTGGCGATCAACCACGACGTTGTGCCGCCGACGCTGAACCTCGAGGACCCGTCCGACAGCTGCCTCGGCGTCGACCTGGTGCCGAAGCAGGCCAAGGAGCGGCCGGTGCGCGCCGCGCTGTCGAACAGCTTCGGCTTCGGCGGGACCAACGCGTCGCTGGTCTTCCGCGAGTATCTCTGAGGGCATGCTTCGGGCCCTTGCCCGCGCGCTCGCCTTCCTGGTGGTCCTGGCGGCCGTCATCGGTGGCGGCGTCGCCTGGTTCCTGCATGCCTACCGCGCGCCGGGACCGCTGACGGCGCCGGCGACGCTGGTCATCGAGCGCGGCAGCGGCCTGACTGCGATCGCGGCGCAGCTCGAGGCGGCGGGCGTGGTCGAGAACCGCTGGGTGTTCCTGGCCGGAACCGCGTTGGACGGCGGCGACCGCGCCTTGAAGGCCGGGGAATACGCCTTCGCGCCCGGGACCTCGCCGGCCGAAGCGGCCGATCTGCTGGCCCGCGGCAGCAACGTCTCGCACAAGATCACCGTTCCGGAGGGCCTGACCTCGGCCGAGATCGTCGCCCTGGTGCAGGCCGAGCCGCTCTTGACCGGCGGGGCCGGGGACATCCCGGCCGAGGGTTCGCTGCTGCCGGAGACCTACCAGTTCATCCGCGGCGACACCCGCGCGGCGGTGATCGACCGGATGCGCAAGGCGATGCGGCAGGAGGTCGACGCGCTGTGGGCCAGGCGGGGCAACGGCCTGCCCGTCAAGTCGCCGCAGGATGCCGTCACCCTGGCCTCGATCGTCGAGAAGGAGACCGGCGTGCCGGCGGAGCGGCCGGTGGTCGCCAGCGTGTTCCTGAACCGGCTGCAGGCCGGCATGCCGCTGCAGTCGGACCCGACCGTGATCTACGCCCTGACCGAAGGGAAGAAGCCGCTCGGCCGCCCGCTGACCCGGGCCGATTGGAAGCTCGATTCGCCGTACAACACCTATGTCGTGGCAGGGCTGCCGCCGGGGCCGATCGCCAATCCTGGCCGCGACGCACTTGCCGCAGTGCTCAAGCCGGCGGTTACGGACTATTATTACTTCGTAGCCGACGGCTCCGGCGGGCACGTCTTCGCCCGGACGCTCGAGGAGCACAATCGCAACGTCGCCGAATGGCAGAAGCGACGACAGGCCGCCCCGCCCAATCCCGGCGACGCGGCCCCGGACACCGGAGACACCATTGAGCGGTAGAGACGACCCCCATCTTCTGCACACGATCCGCGGGGTCCTGGTGCCGATTCACCCGGCCGGCTACCCGTTCATTGGCGTCTTCGCCGTCGCCACCGTGATACTGTTCATGCTGTGGGAGCCGCTGGGCTGGCTCGGCGTGCTGGCGACCGCCTGGTGCATCTACTTCTTCCGCCACCCGCCGCGGGTGACGCCGAACCGGCCCGACCTGGTGGTGGCGCCGGCCGACGGCTTGGTCCAGATGCTCGTGCAGGCGACGCCGCCGGCGGAGCTCGGCCTCGGCAACCGGCCGCTGACCCGGATCAGCATCTTCCTCAACGTGTTCAACGTACATGTGAACCGGGTTCCGGCCGACGGCGCGGTGATCGACGTGAAGTACCGGCCGGGCAAGTTCCTGAACGCCAATCTGGAGAAGGCCAGCGAGGAGAATGAGCGCAGCGCCGTCTCGCTGCGCCTGCCGGACGGGCGGATCCTGGTCTTCGTCCAGATCGCGGGGCTGGTGGCCCGGCGCATCATCTGCGACCTGTCGCCGGGGCAACCGGTGGTGGCGGGCGAGACCTACGGGCTGATCCGCTTCGGCAGCCGGACCGACATCTACCTGCCGGACGGGGTGGAGCCGCTGGTCTCGGTCGGCCAGACCATGATCGGCGGCGAGACCGTGCTGGCCGATCTGGCGGCCGCCGCCGTCGCCAACCCGGTCGCGATCGCCCGATGATGAGGCCGGAGCATCGCCGGCACCGGCGGCCCTTCCGCCGCCGTCCGGTCGTCCGCATCCGCGGCCTGACGATCAACCGGCTGCTGCCGAACATCCTGACCACGCTGGCGCTGTGCGCCGGGCTGACCGCGATCCGCTACGCCGTGCACGAGCGCTGGGAGCAGGCGGTGACGGCGATCCTGGTGGCCGCGGTGCTGGACGGTCTCGACGGCCGCGTCGCCCGGCTGCTGCGCGGGTCGAGCAAGTTCGGGGCCGAGCTGGACAGCCTGGCCGACATCGTCAGCTTCGGCGTCAGCCCGGCG
Source organism: Inquilinus sp. OTU3971 (assembly GCF_038440215.1). Taxonomy (NCBI): domain Bacteria; kingdom Pseudomonadati; phylum Pseudomonadota; class Alphaproteobacteria; order Rhodospirillales; family Rhodospirillaceae; genus Inquilinus; species Inquilinus sp. OTU3971. The sequence continues at coordinate 42,644 of NZ_JASATH010000048.1, forward strand.
ATCATCCTCTATCTCTGGATGATGCAGTATGCCGGTAGTCTGGGCTGGCTGGCGGTAATGGCCTATGCGGTCTGCGCCGCGCTGCGCCTGGCGCGGTTCAACACCGCGCTGGACGACACCACCCTGCCGCCCTTCGCCTACAACTACTTCACCGGCGTGCCGGTGCCCGCGGGCGCCATCCTGATCCTGATGCCGGTGATGATCAGCTTCGAATTCTCCTCCGGCTTCTGGGTGGCGCCGCTGCTGGTCGGGCTGTGGACCGTCTTCGTAGCGCTGCTGCTGGTCAGCCGGATCCCGACCTTCTCGATGAAGGTGGTGCGGATCCCGCAGGAATATATCGTGCCGGTGCTGGTCGGGATCGGGCTGGTGGCCACGCTGCTGGTCACCGCCACCTGGCCGACGCTGGTCGCGCTCGGCCTGATCTATGTCGGCAGCATCCCCTTCAGCATCCGCCGCTACGCCCATCTCAAGCGCCAGGCCGCGTTGATGATGGGAGAGCTGGACGAGGAGGAGGCGGTGCCGGCTGCCGCGGCCGACTCCCCGGCTCAGCAGCCTCCGGATCGGCCGGATCAGCCGAACGCGGCGTAGGCGACCAGCAGCAGGGCGAAGGTCGTCGCCACCCAGCCGACGATGGTCACGATCTCGCGGATCAGGTCGAACGGGCTGTCGGTGTCTTCGTCGTCATGGATCAGATGCATGGTCGTGCTCTCACTGTGCGTGACAGGACCATGCACGGTCTTTCGTGAGCGCACCGTGACGGCAGTCACACCCGCATGACGCGGCGGATCAGGGCGTCGGCCCAGCCGGTCGGCAGGGCGGCGAGCAACCTCGTGCCGGCATGGATCGGCCAGGGAAAGGCGATCAGCGGCCGGTCGCGCTGCAGCCCGCGCCGGATTGCCGCCGCGGCGTCCTCGACCTCCATCAGCATCGGCATCGGGAAATCGGCCCCGTCGGTCATCGGTGTGCGCACGAAGCCGGGGCAGATCACCGAGACCCGCACGCCACGCGGCCTCAACTCGACCCGCAGCGCCTCGCCATAGATCCGCACCGCGGCCTTCGAGGCGGCATAAGGCCCCATGCCGGGAAAGCCGCGGAAGCCGGCCAGCGAGCTCATCAGCGCGATCTGCCCGGCGCCGCGCGCCGTCATCCGCGGCCGGATCGGGTCGACGGTGTTGAGCACCCCGTCGAGATTGACCGCCAGGATCCGGCGGCCCTTCGCCGCCGCGTCGGCGCCCTCGGCCCCGCCCGGGGCCACGCCGGCATTGGCGATGACCAGGTCGAGCGGCCGGGCTTCGTCGGCCGCGGCCACCGCCGCCGCCATCGCCGCCCGGTCGGTGACATCGACTATCGTTGTTTCCACCGTCGCGCCAAGGGCGCGGACCGCCCCGGCCACCGCCTCCAGCCGGGCCGCGTCGCGCCCGAACAGCACCAGCCGCACGCCGGGCGCGGCATAGCCCCTCGCCAGCGCGGCGCCGAGACCGCTCGAGGCGCCGGTGATCAGAATCGCGGTCGGCTTCGTCACGGCGATTTGCTACGCAAAGTGG
>NZ_JASATH010000049.1:0-43424 GCF_038440215.1 Inquilinus sp. OTU3971
GGGGGCTGGGGGCGGGGTCTGCGCGCGTCCGCGCGCGAATGGGCAGAGGACTGAACTCCCCCCGCGCTGGTCTGCAGCAGTCCAGACAGGGTCGAGCCGAAAGAGCCCCCTCCCCCTACCCCCTCCCGCAAGGGGAGGGGGAGAGTGGAAAGCACAGGTCGGTTCAGATGATCGACTCGCAGGGAGGAGAGGCCGCACGACCTAAGCCGCCTAGCGGGCCTTACGCCACCACCCCCGCATGATGCTCCACCGCCGCCAGCACCGTCTCCATCTGCACCTGGTGGCCCAGGGCGAAGCGGTCGCCGTAGATGGTCTCGTCCGGGTATTCGGTGATCAGGGTCAGCGGCGGCACATGGCGCTCGTCGGGGCCGATCAGGCAGGGGATGCCGTTGATCACGGTGAAGGGCCCGGCCCCGGCATGGGCGCCATAGGCGGCAAGCTGTGTCCGATTCAGCTCCAGCAGCGGCTCGATCCGGGCCAGGCGGCGGGAGATCGCCTCGATCAGCGCCCTCCCCGGCTCCTCCCAACCCGGATGGTGGCGCAGGATCAGGAAGAAGCCCTTCGGGATGGTCCACATCTCGAAGCCGCGCGGCAGGTAGCCGGTGAAGGGCCGGGTCCATTCATGCGCCGGATAGCCGTGCAGGTTGACATGCAGCTGCGCCCCGGTGCGCGCGATCGCCTCGCTGCGCGCCGCGCGCTCGTAGAGCCCGTCGCCGGTCCGGTACTCCAGGTCGTCGCCCAGCGCGGTGTAGCGCGCGGCATGGTGCATGTGCCGCGGATTGTCCCGGCACAGCCGCTGGTGCAGGGCGTAGCCGTCCGGGTTCTCCAGCGGGATCAGCGCAAGGTGCGTCTCCGGATCCTGCAGCAGCACCCGCGCGGCGCGCAGGGCGCCGACCACGCCGGTGGTCTCGTTGGCGTGCTGGCCGCCGGTGACCACCACGGCCGGGCGCGCCCCCGGCCGGATCAGCCCCGGTACCGCCCTGCCCTGCCGCGACCGCGCCAGGATCGGCTGGCCGCCGAGTTCCGCCAGCGCGCGATGCACCTGGCCGATCGACAGCGGCGCCTCGGCCGTCTCCAGCGGCTGCTCCGGCCAGTCGCCGGCCTCGTCGGCGAGGTCGACGCCAAGATCGCTGAACGGCACGGTCTCGACCCGCACCCGGGGCGCGCCGGCCCGGATCTCCGGCACGATCTGGCCCGGCTGCAGCCTGCGGTCGCCGAGCGGGCGGGCGGAATGGCGCTGGAACAGCTCGAGCAGCGTGAAGTAGAGGTCCTCGTGCAGCGCCTCGTGCAGGCTGACGGCCTCCTCGTGGAACGGCAGCACCCGCTCGATCGCCGGCGCCTCGACCGCGATCGACAGACGCTCGAAATAGGGCTCGTCGCTGCCCCAGGGATGGGCCTGGACGGTCTCGACCGCGGCGCGGAACAGGCCTTCGACCTCGGTCTCCAGCCGCTCGTCCCGGTCCGGCTGGCCGTCGGGCCGGCCGGTGATACGCAGCCAGCCGGTTGGCGACAGGCTGGCGGCGCCGAGATGATCGAGGCCGAGATGGTTCGGGGCGAACACCTCCGTCATCGCGGTGCGGCCGTCGCGCCAGGTCAGGGCCACGCGGTAGCGCAACGTCTCGTCGCCCGGCTCGAAGCGCAGCTCGACCCCGTCCAGCAGCGCCTTCAGCGGATAGGCTTCGAGCAGGAAGCGGTCGGGCACCGCGGCGGGATGGACCGGGTAGCGGATGACGGCCGAGGCCAGACCCTCGATCTCGATCTCCTCCAGGACGGCGTGCAGCAGCGGCTTGTAGGCGCTGCGCAGCCGGGCCGAGACGCCGGCCGTGGCCAGCGCCGTCTCGGCCTCGCGGCGCGCCGCCTCGTCCTCGAACAGCCAGGCCTCCACCGCCGCGCCCTGGTGGCCGTCGGACAGGTCGCGCAGCAGGGCGTCGAGGGTCCGCGGCGCCTCGCGGTCCAGGAGAAGGGTCATGATCAGAGCTTTCCGGTCGGGTCGAGGACGTCGCGCAGCCAGTCGCCCAGGAGGTTCAGGCCGAGCACGGTGAGCATGATGGCGAGGCCGGGGAAGACGCTGATCCACCAGGCGGTCTGCACATAGGTGCGGCCGTCGGCCAGCATGCCGCCCCAGCTGGGGATCAGCGGGTCGACGCCGAGGCCGAGGAAGGTCAGGCTGCTCTCCAGCAGGATGTTGTTGGCCACGTTCAGCGTCATCAGGATGACGATCGGCCCCAGCACGTTGGGCAGCAGGTGGTCGAGGATGATGCGGTGGTCGCGCACGCCGATCGCCGCGGCGGCCTGCACGAATTCCCGCTCGCGCAGCGACAGCACCGAGCCGCGCACGAGGCGGGCGTACTGCACCCATTGCGAGATCACCATGAAGAAGATCAGCCGGTCGAGACCGCCGCCGAGGATGGCGATGAAGGTCAGCGCGATCAGGATGAAGGGCAGCGCCTGCTGCACGTCGGCGCAGCGCATCAGCACCAGGTCCCAGATCCCGCGATAGTAGCCGGCGATCAGGCCGGCCAGCGTGCCCAGCACCACGGCCCCGGCCACCGAGGCGAAGCCGACGGTCAGCGAGATGCCGCCGCCGGTCACCACCCGGGCCAGCACGTCGCGGCCGACCGGGTCGGTGCCGAGCGGATGCGCCCAGGAGTGGAACGGCGGCAGCAGCCGGGCGGTCAGGTCGAACCCCTCCCCGCCGTCCGGGAACAGCAGGCCGGCGCATAGCACCGCCAGCACCATGATGCCGGTCAGCACAGCGCCGAGGATGAACTCGAGGTTGCGCAGGCGGCGCGACCAGGGCCGGCGGTCTTCGATCACGGCCATCGGCTACTCGGTGCGGATGCGCGGATCGACCAGCCCATAGGCGATGTCGACCGCGAGGTTGATGACGACGATCAGGATCGCCAGCACCGTGATCACCGCCTGCAGCACCGGATAGTCGCGCGCGGCGATGGCGTCGAAGGCCAGCGATCCCATGCCGGGCCAGGCGAAGACCTGCTCGACCACCACGATGCCGCCGACCAGCCCGCCGAACTGCAGCCCGATATAGGTGATCAGCGGGATGGCGCAGTTGCGCAGCGCGTGCTTGTACAGCACCACCCGCTCGCGCAGGCCCTTGCTGCGGGCGACCATGACGTATTGCGCCGACAGCGTCTCCAGCATCGCGGTGCGCACCAGCCGGACATTGGTCGCGGTCAGGATGATCGCCATGGTGGCGGCCGGCATCACCAGGCTGGCGGAGCCCTCCATCCCGCTCGGCGGCAGCCAGCCCAGCGCGATGGAGAACACCAGCACCATCATCATGGCGAGCCAGAAGTTCGGGAAGGACAGCCCGACCAGCGACAGGATGCGGATCCCCTGGTCGACCGCCCGGCCCTTGTGCACGGCGGCATGGATGCCGAGCGGGATCGACAGGGCGATCGAGGCGAAGAGCGAGACGAAGGCCAGCAGCAGCGTCGCCGGCAGCGCCCGGCCGACCAGCAGGGTGACGGGGGTGTTGCCGAGGAAGCTGCGGCCGAGATCCCCGGTCAACAGGCCCTGCAGGAATCCGAGATACTGGACCAGGAACGGCCGGTCGAGGCCGAGGGCGATGCGGATCCGCTGCAAATCCTCCTCGGTCACGCTGCCGGCGCCCTGGGCCAGCATGACCGCCGGATCGCCGGTCAGCCGGATCGCCCAGGAGACCAGCAGCGTCACCACCAGCACCACGAACACCGCGAGCGCCACCCGCCTGGCGACGAAGCCGATCATGGGTGGGCCCGCCGCAGCAGAACTGAGTCCCCCCTCCCCTCGCGGGAGGGGGCTAGGGGGAGGGGGTTGTCGATCGAAGGGAACCGGGGTGCGGTCGTCCAGGCCGGATTGCGCAAGCAACTCGCGGCGACGGCTCTGGCGGAATGAACCCCCTCCCCCTGCCCCCCTCCCGCAGTGGGAGGGGGGACTAAGAGAGAGAGCCGCTCCGTAGAAGCTCCGCCGATCATTCGACGGTCGCGTCGACGAAGCGCATCCGCTCGTCGGAGGGCAACTGCGCGTTCTGCACGCGCTTGCTGACGCCGTAGATGGTGTTCTGGTTGTACAGCGGCAGCTCCATCGCCTTGTCGGCGACGTAGCCGGCGACCTGCTGCAGCGTCTTCTCGCGCTCGGCCGGGTCGTAGGTCTTGCGCTGCGCCTCCAGCATCGCGTCGAGCTCGGGGATGCTGTCGTACGGGTTCCACTTCTCGCCGGTGTGGTACATCAGATAGGCGGTGTTGTCGTAGTCGAAGGTCCAGCCGCCCCAGCCCTCCTGGAACAGCGCGCCGGTCTTGCCGTTCGGCACGATGTCGTTGAGGAAGACATTGCTCTCATAGGGCTTCAGCGTCGCCTTGAAGCCGACCATCTGGAGGTAGCCGGCGACCGCCTGCAGCACCTCGCGCAGGGTGGCATTGTCGCCGCGGAAGTCGAGCTGCAGCGGCGTGCCCGGCCGCACCCCGGCCTGCGCCAGCAGCGCCTTGGCGCCGGCCGGGTCGAAGGGCAGCGGCTTCAGCTCGGGCGGATAGCCGAAGGACAGGCGGCTCTGGAAGCTGACGATCGGCTCGGCCTGGCCGGCCAGCACGGTCTTGACGATGGTGTCGCGGTCGACCGCCATGATGATCGCCTTGCGCACCGCCTCCTTTGCGGTCAGCGGGTCCTTGGTGTTGAAGCGCATGGCGTAGACGGTCGGGCCTGGCAGGCTGACGATCTGCAGCTTCGAATCCTGCTCGATCACCGGCACCTGGGCGACCTCGACCTGGGTCGCGACGTCGACGCGGCCGGCCTGCAGCTCGGCCACCCGGGTCGAGGATTCGGCGATGAAGCGGTAGACCAGCTTGTCGATCTTCGGCGCCCCGCCCCAGTAGTTGGGATTGGCCTCGAGCGTCAGGCTGACCTTCGGCTCGTAGGACACGACCTTGAACGGGCCGGTGCCGATCGGCGCGCTGTTGAAGGCGTCGTCGCCCTTCTCGGCGATGGTTTTCGGCGGCACGATCATGGCGCCGTAGCCGGCCAGCTTGGTCAGCAGCACCGGGTCGGGCCGCTTCATCACGAAATCGACCGTGTGGTCGTCGACCACCGCGACATGGTCGATCGAGTTGTAGTTCGATTGCTGCGGCCCCTTGGCGCCCTCGGCGCCGAGCAGCCGGTCGAAGGTGAACTTCACCGCGGCGGCGTCGAAGGCCTCGCCGTTCTGGAAGGTCACGCCCTCGCGCAGATGGAAGCGGATGCGGTTGGCGTCGTCCAGGAACTCCCAGCTCGTCGCCAGGCCGGGCACCAGCTTGAGATCGGGCCCGCGCATCACCAGCCCGTCGAAGATCTGGCTGCCGACCGAGCCCCAGGCGACCAGGAAGGTGTCGATCGGGTCCCAACTGCCGGGGTCCTGCCGCAGCGCGACGGTCAGCGTCCCCGCCGCCTGGGCCTGGGACGCCGCGGCCGGCAGCAGCGCCGCCGCCAGGGCCAGTCCGAGAGCGTGCTTGCCGATGGTTCCTTTGAGCATCATCGCCTTCCCTGTTCTGTTGTGATGGCGGCTCATGCCTCGACCGCCGCGAAATGGTTGGGCCCGACCGGACGCAGCCGGTGGATCGCCGGCTCGTCGCCGACCGCGCGCACCGGGCTGGGGATCTCGCCCTCCAGCGCCGGGCGGTTGCCCGCGCGCTCCGGATCGGCCACCGGCACCGCCGCCAGCAGCCGCTTCGTGTATGGATGGCGCGGCGTCTCGAACACCGCCCGGCGTGGCCCGATCTCGACGATCTGGCCGAGATACATCACCGCGACCCGATGGCTGATCTTCTCCACCACCGCCATGTCGTGGGTGATGAACAGATAGGACAAGCGCTGCCGCGCCTGCAGCTCCATCAAGAGGTCGACGATCTGGGCCTGGATCGAGACGTCGAGGGCGGAGACGGATTCGTCAGCGATGATCAGCTTCGGGTCGCTGGCCAGGGCCCGGGCGATGCAGATGCGCTGACGCTGGCCGCCGCTGAACTCATGCGGGTAGCGGCCGGCCCGGGCCGCCGGCAGGCCGACGCGCTCCAGCAGCTCATGCACCCGCCGGGTCACTGCCGTGCGGCCTTCCGCCAGCCGGTGGGTGACGATCGGCTCGGCGATCGAGAAACCGACCTTCTTGCGCGGATCGAGCGCGGCGAAGGGGTCCTGGAACACGTACTGGATCTTCTGGCGCAGCCGCCGCCGCTCCACCGCGCCCATCGCCAGCACGTCCTGCCCCTCGAAGCGGATCGAACCGGAGGTCGGCGCCACCAGCTGCTGCAGGGTCTTGCCGATGGTCGACTTGCCGCTGCCGGATTCCCCGACCAGCGCCAGAGTCTCGCCGGGATAGACCTCGAAGCTGACCTCCTCCACCGCATGGACCCGGTGGGTGACGCGGCCGAGCATGGTCTTCTTCACGTCGAAGCGGGTGGTCAGCCGGTCGACCGACAGCAGCGGCGCCGAAGGGTCGGCGGTGTCCTGCACCCGGGTCTCGCCGACGCTGCGCGGCGTGTCGCCGTCCAGCACGATCAGCGGAATCCGCTTTGGCAAATCCTCGCCGGCCAGGCTGCCGAGCCGCGGCACCGCCGACAGCAGCGCCCTTGTGTAGGGGTGCTGCGGCGCCCGGAAGATCTCGCGCACCGGCGCCTGCTCGACCCTGCGGCCGCGCCACATCACCAGCACCTCGTCCGCCATCTCCGCCACCACGCCCATGTCGTGGGTGATGAACAGCACGGCCATGCCGAGGTCGCGCTGCAGCTCGCGGATCAGGGTCAGGATCTGGGCCTGGATGGTGACGTCCAGCGCCGTCGTCGGCTCGTCCGCGATCAGCAGGCGCGGCCGGCAGCACAGCGCCATGGCGATCATCACCCGCTGGCGCATGCCGCCCGACAGCTGGTGCGGGTAGCGGCCCAGCATCGTCCCGGCATCCGGCAGCCGCACCCGGCGCAGCAGCGCCTCCGCCTCCCGCCGTGCCTCACGCAGGCTCAGCCGCTGGTGCAGCACCAGCGCCTCGACGATCTGGTTGCCGATGGTGAAGACCGGGTTCAGCGACGTCATCGGCTCCTGGAAGATCATCGCGATGTCGTTGCCGCGGATCGCGCGCAGCCGGTCCTCCGGCGCCTGCACCAGGTCGATCGGCGCCCCGCTTTCCGGCCGGAACCGGATCGAGCCGCCGGTGATGGCGCCGCCGACATGCCGGACCAGCCGCATCACCGACAGCGCCGTGACCGATTTTCCCGAGCCGGATTCGCCGACGATGGCCAGCGTCCGGCCCGGGGCGAGATCGAAGCCGAGCGACTGCACCGCGGCGAAGGGACCCGTGGGTGTGTCGAAGGTGACCGTGAGGCCGCGGACCGACAGCAGGGCGCCGTCTGCCACCGCGTCGGAATGCGGCGCGTCGAGCGTCTCGACGGCGCCGGTCACAGCGTCGTCGCCGCGCGGGCGGCCTGCTCGTAGGAGCCGGACAAGGCGCGCAGCTGGGCGCCGATCTGCGACAGCACCTCCTCCGCCGGGCCGGTCGAGGTGGTGGCCCGGACCAGGAGGCGCTCGCGGATCTCGGCGTAGCGGTCGCAGGCGGCGCGGCCGGCGTCGGTGATGCGGATCAGCTTCTCCTTGCCGGCCCGGCCGGTGGCGACCAGCCCGGCGGTCGCCAGCTTGCGGATGGCATAGGTGGCGACATGGGTGTCCTGGATGTCGAGGACGAGGCAGAGATCGGCCAGGGTCTTGGCCCGGTCGCGGTGCCGCACCGAATGCAGGATCAGCACCTCCATCGCCGACAGGCCCGGCACCCCGGCCGCGGCCATGCAGCGGACCATCCAGCGCGAGAAGGCGTGGGAGGCGAGGATCAGGCCGAATTCGAGTTCGGACAGGGCCGGCGAGGCGCCGGCGGCGAGATGGGCCGAGGACACGATGGCGCCGACGCCGCGCGGCCTGCGGCCGCCGACGCCGCGCGGCCTGCGGCCATTGCCGGCGGGGGTGCCCCCCGTCGTTCCGTCTCGCACCATGCCACCCTGTCCGGAGCTGATTTGAAGACAAATTGTCGACATATCGTCGACGTCCTGTCAATCGCGGATCGTCGCGAAAACGGGCGGTGTCCGGAGGGTGCGGGAGCCCAGCTTCAGGCAGCCGGGCGCGGCGCTATCAGCACATCCCAGCCGGTCATGGCGCTGTCGACCACGGACTGCAGCGCCGGGCAGCCGGCGCCGTTGCGCGCCTGGATGGTCAGCCCGTTGAGCACGGTGGCGAAATAGGCGGCGATGGCCTGGGTGTCGGCGCCTGCCGGCACATCGCCCTCGGCCACGCCGCGGTCCAGCCGCGCCTTGATCTGCGCCACCGACCGGCGCCCGGCCGCCTGCAGATAGTCGCGCACCTCCGGGCTGGCCGGGATGCCGACGGCCGAGGCCAGCACGATCATGCAGCCGGGCGGCCGGTCCGGCGCGGTGTAGGCCACCGCGTTCTCGCGCAGCATCGCCTCGATCCCCGCCCGCGCCGTCGACCCCTCCTGCAGCGATCGGGAGGCCGAGCCGCCCTCGCCCGACTCGTAGAGCTCGAGCGCCTCGCGGAACAGCGCCTCCTTGCAGCCGAAGGCGGCATAGAGGCTGGGCGAGTTGATGCCCATCGCGGCGGTGAGGTCGGCCATCGACGCGCCGTCATAGCCGCGCGCCCAGAACACCTCCATCGCCCGGTGCAGGGCGGCGGCCCGATCGAAGCTGCGGGGACGGCCCCGTTCGGCCATTGCGGATCCTTTCTGTGTCAAGCAATACATAAATCACTGGACAGCGGCCGGCAAGCTGGATATAGATTTTTGTATCGATCAACACATAAATGGAGATCCCCATGTCCGGACTGTCCGGAAAGGTCGCGCTGGTCACCGGCGGCAGCCGCGGCATCGGCGCCGCGATCGCGGAGCGGCTGGCGCAGGACGGCGCCGATGTGGCGCTGACCTATTCCGCCTCGCCCGACAAGGCGCAGGCCGTGGTCCGGCGGATCGAGGCCATCGGCCGGCGCGGCCTGGCGATCGCCGCCGACGCCACGGACGGCAAGGCGGTGCAGGCGGCGGTGGAGCGGGCGGTGGCCGAGCTCGGGCGGATCGACATCCTGGTCAACAATGCCGGGGTCTTCCCCTACGGCCCGTTCGAGGAGGTCGGCGAGGACGAGCTGGACCGCACCCTGGCGATCCATGTCCGCTCCAGCTTCCTGGCGGCGCAGGCGGCAGCCAAGCATCTGGGCCAGGGCGGGCGGATCATCTCGATCGGGTCCTGCCTCGCCGACTATGCCGGCGCACCGAACATGACGCTCTACGTCATGACCAAGGCGGCGCTGACCGGGCTGACCCGCGGCCTGGCCCGGGATCTCGGCCCGCGCGGCATCACCGCCAACATCATCCATCCCGGCCCGACCGACACCGACATGAACCCGGCGGACGGGCCCGGCGCGGACGGGCAGCGCCAAGGCATCGCCCTCGGCCACTACGGCGAGGCCGCGGATATCGCTGCGATGGTTGCCCATCTGGCCGGCGAAGGCGGTCGCTGGGTGACCGGCGCATCGATCGCCGTGGATGGAGGCGTGAACGCGTAGGTCGGAATCGAAAAGACCCGCTGCCTTGCGGCAGCGGGTCTCAGGGTGACCAGCCCCCACGCATCAGGCGCGGGCTCGCAGGGTGTGATGCCAATCCCACAGCGTACAGGCCGACATGGCCACTGCCAGCGCGCCGAAAACGACACGCGTCCACGCGGCAGCCATCCAGGGAGAGACCAGCACGGAGACCGCCAGGACCAGATCGACCCAGTCCCGCGGCCTCGTGCCTTTCATCGTCGCAGCAGCCACGACCAACCTCCTGTTGTGAAGATCAACCAAGCCACAAAGCTTCGCGCCATTGCGCGGAGTCAGTAATAATTAATGCGTATTCGGCTCAAATTGCAATTAATCCATAAGTTGAGCGACGCCGACTATTCGGCCGGAACCTGGACCGCGGCGGGCGGATCGTCTCGATCGGACCTGCCTCGCCGACTGACCGAGACGGCGCTGATCGGGCTGACCCGCGGCCTGGCGCGGGATCTACGCCCGCGGGGTCGACCATGACCCTCTCCGTCATGGTCGACCATCTGGCCGGCAAGGGCGGGCGCCGGGTGACAGGGGCGTCGATCGCCGTCGACGGCGGCCCCAACGCCTGACGAAAAAGGCCCGCTGTCTCACGGCAGCGGGCCTCACAGGCTATGGCCTCATGCCTCAGGCATGAGCATGCGGGGTGTGACGCCAGTCCCACAGCGCCCAGGCCGACAGGGCCACCGCCAGCACGCCAAGGACCACATGGGTCCACATGGCGTTGATGCTGGCGGCGAAGCCGAGCGCCCAGGGGGCGACGATCAGCCAGACGCCGAGAACCAGGTTCACCCACTCCTCCCATTCGGCGAAGGCCGAGAGCGTCGCGATCGCAACCAGGCCGATCAGCACGGCCACGATCCAGGCGTTCCAGGTGGGCACGGTCTCGCCCACGAAGCCAACCACCCAGGGAGAGATGAACAAGACGACCGCCAAGACCAGATTGGCCCAGTCCTGCGGCTTCCTGTCTTCCGTCGTTGCAGCAGCCATGACCAACCTCCACATGTGAAGATCAACCGAGCCACAACGCTTCGCGCGACTGCGCGGAGTCCCTCATGATCTGGTTTCGTTCGCTCCGGATTTCAAGGAGTCGGCAAGTCACGGATGCCGCCGGCTATTCCGCCGGCACCTCGGCCGGCCGGCGGCGGCCCAGCGTCGCCTGGGCCAGCACGAAGGCGATGGCGGCGCATGCGGTGATGCCCGCCACCATCGGCAGCGAGGTGCCGTCGAAGAACGGTCCGACCACCGCGATCACCACGGCGCCGGTGACGAATTGCAGCGTGCCCATCAGGGCGGAGGCGGTGCCGGCGACGGCGCCGTGCTCCTCCAGCGCCAGCACCGAGGTGGTCGGGATGACGAGGCCGAGGAAGCCGTAGCCGACGAACAGCAGCGCCGCCAGCACCTCCAGCCGGTCGACCCCGGCCAAAGTGACGGCCAGCAGCAGCACCATGGCGGCGGCGTAGCCGGTGACCGCAACCCGGACGATCCGGCCGAAGCCGAAGCGCGCGGCCAGCCAGGCGGTGCATTGCGACACGCCGATGAAGGACACGGCGTTGATCGAGAAGAACACGCTGTAGAGCCGCGGCGACAGGCCGTAATGCTCGATCAGCACGAAGGAGGAATTGGCGAGATAGGCGAAGAAGCTGGCGATGCCGAAGGCGCCGATGAAGGTGAGGCCCAGGAACTTCCGGTCGGTCAGCAGCGACCGGTAGGCCGACAGCGCGCCGGCGATGCTGCTCTCCACCCGGTGGTGCCGCGGCCGGGTCTCGGAGAGGCACAGCGCCAGCAGCAGGATGCCGAGCGCGGCGAGGACCGTCACCACCCAGAACACGCCACGCCAGCCCGCCGCCTCGATCACGAAGCTGCCGGCCAAGGGCGCCAGGATCGGCGAGACGCTGAACACCAGCATCAGGAGCGACATCAGCCGCGCCGCCTCGGTCCCGGTGTGTAGGTCGCGCACCACGGCGCGCGGGATCACCATGCCGGCGCAGGCGCCGAGCCCCTGGACGAAGCGGAAGGCGATTAGCGTCTCGATGTCCGGCGCGAACACGCAGCCGATGCTGCCGGCGAGGAACACGGCCAGGCCGACATAGAGCGGCAGCTTGCGCCCGAACATGTCGGAGAGCGGCCCGAACACCAGCTGGCCGACGCCGAGCGAGATGAAGAACGCCATCAGGCTGGCCTGCACCGCCTCGGTGCCGGCCCCGAGGCTGCGGCCGATCTCCGGCAGCGCCGGCAGGTACATGTCGATCGCGAACGGCCCCATGGCGGTGAGCAGGCCGAGCACGATCGCGTAGCGCAGCAGCGACGAGGACATGAGCGGTCTTCCGGAATCGGAGGCCGGCGGACGGAGGTGGTCCGGGCGGATGATGAAAGCGAGCCGCGCATCGCCTCTGCGGGCGATCGCTGCGACTCCCTGTCCAAAACTTTGGACAGTATTGTCCAAATCGTCAAGCCCCTTTATGGTGAGGGCATGCAGGAGTCGGAACAGATCGGGCGGCCGGTGCCGCCCCGGCGCGGCCAGGTTGCCAAGCACGCCTCGGTGCTGGACGCGGCGGCGGCGGTGTTCTGCCGCGACGGATTCGCCGGCGCCAGCATCGACCTGATCGCGGCCGAGGCCGGCGTGTCGCGCCAGACCATCTACAACCATCACGGCGACAAGGAGGCGCTGTTCGTCGCCGTGGTGCGGGAGATGACGGAGCGCTGCAATGCCGGCCTGTTCTCGACCCTGACCACCTTCCCCGACCGGCCCCTGGACCTGGAGGCGGAGATGACCGCCTTCGCGGGGCGGCTGGTGCGCAACTGCCTGTACAACCGCGACGGCGGGGCGCTGCGCAAGCTGATCCAGTCGGAGGGCGAGCGCTACCCGGCGCTGTTCGCCGCCTGGCGCGAGCACGGGCCGGGCACCGCCTGGGCCGCGATCGCCGCCCGCTTCGCCAGGCTGGCCCATGCCGGATATCTGCGGATCGAGGATCCGGACCTGGCCGCGCGCCAGTTCCTGGCCCTGATCCACGCCGATTTCCACATCTCCCACATGCTCGGCACCAGGCCGGCGGAGGCCGAGATCGATGTCGGGGTCGCGAATGCCGTGCGCACCTTCCTGCGCGCCTTCGGCCCGGCCGCCCCGCCGCCGCCCGCCCTGGCGCAGCGGGCCCGCCCGAACTGACCGCGATCCCGTCGGATCTGCCCTGCGCCGATGGCTGGTGCGGATCGAAAGATCTGACATAACATCTCGTCCGACGCCGTCGAACTTCGCGCCCCGCAACCGATCGAGCGATCCCCCATGTCCGCTCTCTTCTCCCCGCTTGCCCTCGGCCCGGTCTCGCTGCCCAACCGGATCGTGGTGGCCCCGATGTGCCAGTATTCGGCCGATGACGGCAGCGCCACCGACTGGCACCTGCAGCACTGGATGACCCTCGCCATGTCCGGCGCCGCGCTGGTGGTGGTGGAGGCGACCGGCGTCGAGCGCCGCGGCCGCATCACCCATGGCTGCCTGGGCCTCTATTCCGACGCCAATGGGCGGTCGATCGCCCGCGCCTTGGCCGCGGCCCGCGCCGTCGCCCTGCCCGGCACCCGCTTCGGCATCCAGCTGGCCCATGCCGGCCGCAAGGCCTCGGCCCAGCGCCCCTGGGAGGGCGGCCGCGCCCTGGCCCCCGACCAGGATCCCTGGCCGACCGTCGGCCCCTCCGCCCTGCCCTTCGATTCCGGCTGGCACACGCCCGAGGCGCTGGACGAGGCCGGGCTGGAGCGGGTGAAGGCCGCCTTCGTCGCCGCGGCCGAGCGCGCGGTGCGGCTGGGCTTCGACGCCATCGAGCTGCACATGGCCCATGGCTATCTGCTGCACAGCTTCCTGTCGCCGCTGTCGAACCGGCGCGACGACCGCTGGGGCGGCGACGCCGAACGGCGGCGCGCCTTCCCGCTGGCGGTGGCTCGCGCGGTTCGCGACGCGGTGCCGGCCGGCATCGCTCTGGGTGTCCGCGTCAGCGCCTCGGAATGGGTCGACGGCGGCTTCGGCGTCGAGGAGGCCACGGTCCTCGCGACCGAGCTGAAGGCGATCGGCTTCGACTTCATCTGTGCCAGCTCCGGCGGCAACGCCGCGCATGCGCGCATCCCGACCGGCCCCGGCTACCAGGTGCCGCTGGCCCGCGAGATCCGGCAGCAGAGCGGGCTGACCACCCGCGCCGTCGGCCTGATCGTCGACCCGCACCAGGCGGAGGACATCGTCGCCCGCGGCGATGCCGACCAGGTGGCGCTGGCCCGCGCCGTGCTGGACGATCCGCGTTGGGGCTGGCATGCCGCCGAGGTGTTGGGCGCCGAGCTGACCCTGCCGCCGCAATATGCCCGGGCCGGCGTCAAGACCTGGCCGGGCCGCAAGCTGCTGCAGGCCGCGGAATAAGCGAGAGGTCCGGAATGACCGACACCATCGCCGTTCCGGGCCTGACCGCCCCGGCCGAAATCCTGGTCGACCGCTGGGGCATCCCGCATCTGACCGCGGCCAGCCTGGACGACCTTTTCTTCCTGCAGGGCTTCAACGCCGCCCGCGACCGGCTGTGGCAGATCGACCTGTGGCGCAAGCGCGGCCTGGGCCTGCTGGCCGCCGATTTCGGCCCAGGCTACCTGGCCCAGGACATCGCCAGCCGGCACTTCCTCTACCGCGGCGACATGGCGGCGGAATGGACCGCCTATGCCGAGGATGCGGAGGCGATCTGCACCCGCTTCGCCGCCGGCATCAACGCCTATGTCGGGCTGACCGAGCGCGAGCCGGAGCGGCTGCCGCAGGAGTTCCGGCTGTTCGGCACCCGGCCGGCACGCTGGCAGCCGGAGGATGTCGTCCGCATCCGCAGCCACGGCCTGACCCGCAACGCGCTGTCGGAGCTGGCGCGCGCCCATGTGCTGGCCGGGGCCGACGCCGCCACCGACCGGCTGCGCAAGTCGGTCGAGCCGCCGGTCGAGGTCGGGCCGGTGCCGGGCTTCGACCCCGAGGCGGTGCCGCCGGACGCGCTGCTTCTGTTCCGCCTGGCGATGGCGCCGGTGACCTTCCCGCCGGACCGGCTGAAAGCGACGCTGGACGAGGCGCATCTGTGGCGGGTGGCCACCGATCTCGGCGAGGTGCTGCGGGCCGAGGCACATGAGGGATCCAACAACTGGGCGGTGCATGGCAGCCGCACCGAGACCGGCCGGCCGATCCTGGCCACCGACCCGCACCGCACCCATACCGTGCCGTCGCTGCGCTACCTGGTGCACCTGACCGCGCCCGGCTTCGACGCGATCGGCGCCGGCGAGCCGAGCGTCCCCGGCATCATGATGGGCCACAACGGCACCGTCGCCTTCAGCCTGACCATCTTCGGCGCCGACCAGGAGGACGTGTACCTCTACGAGACCAGGCCAAGCGACCCCGACTCCTATCGCTACGGCGAGGGCTGGGAGCGGATGCGGAAAGTCGAGGAACGCTTCGCGGTCAAGGGCGCGCCGGAGCAGACGCGGACCCTGCGCTTCACCCGGCACGGGCCCGTGGTCCATGCCGACCCGGCCCGGTGCAGCGCCGTGGCGGTGCGGTCGGTGTGGTTCGAGCCGGGCTCGGCCGCCTATCTCGCCAGCCTGTCCGGCATGCGCAGCCGCACTCTGGCCGAGTTCCGGGCGGCGATGCGGCGCTGGGGCACGCCCTCGGTGAACCAGGTCTATGCCGACACCTCGGGCATCATCGCCTGGCTGCCGGCTGGCCATGTGCCGCGGCGGCCGAACTGGCGCGGCCTGGCGCCGGTGCCGGGCGACGGCAGCCATGAATGGGACGGCATGATGGATCCGGCGCTGATGCCGGCGCTGGTGAATCCTCCCGGAGGCTTCGTCGCCACCGCCAACGAGTTGAACCTGCCGCCGGACTGGCCGCATGACGAGCGGCCGGTGGGGTTCGAATGGCTGGAGGACAGCCGGGCCGTGCGCATCCGCGAGGTGCTGGCCGGCCAGGACCGCCACAGCCTCGCCGACTCCCGGGCGCTGCAGGCCGACACGGCGTCGGTGCCGGCACGGCGGATGCAGCGGCTGCTGGCGCCGCTCGAGGCACAGGAGGCAGCGCGCGGGCTGGAGTTGCTGCACGGCTGGGACGCCCGGCTCGACGCCGGTTCCCCCGCCGCGGCGCTGTTCGAGCTGTGGTGGACGAAGCACCTGAAGCCGGCGCTGTTCACCAGGCTGGTGCCCGACCCGGCGATCCGCCGGCTGCTGGCGCCGGGCGACGTCGCCGGCATCCTGGCGGCGCTGGAGATGCCGGATGCCCGCTTCGGCGCCGACCCCACCGCCGCGCGCGACGCGCTGCTGATCGAGACTTTGGGCGAAGCCGTGCGCGACGCAACACGCCGCCTGGACGGTGACCCGTCGGTCTGGCGCTGGGGCGATTTGCACCATGGCTATTTCGAGCATCCGGCCAGCGCGGTGGCGCCCGACCGCCGGGCCGAGCTCGATATCGGCCCGCTGCCCAAGGGCGGCAGCGGCTCCACCGTGATGCACGCTGCCTACCGTCCGGACGATTTCCGGGTCACCCACGGCGCCTCGGTCCGCATCGTCATGGATGTCGGCGACTGGGACCGCAGCACCTGCATCAACGCGCCCGGCCAGTCCGGCGACCCGCGCTCTTCGCACTACCGCGATCTGGCCCCGTTGTGGGCCCGCGGCGAGCAGGTGCCGCTGCTCTACAGCCGCGCGGCGGTGGAAGACGCGGCGGAGCAGCGGATCAAGCTGGTGCCGCAGCCGTAGGTTGGGTTCGCGGCAACGTGAACCCAACAGTATCTCGGGCATCGCTGTGTTGGGTTCGCTGCGCGAACCCAACCTACGTCTGACTGTTGTTGGTATAGTCAGGGCGAACCAGGCTGCAGATCCCCAACATCACAAAGGCCATCGGCATCGTCATGAAGAAAGCGATGGAGCATCACGAAGCCGAGACACCCATGCAGACAGCCGACCGCTTGCGCCGGAAGTGCGGTGTTAACCTCAGTGAGACGACACGCCGGCCTCTGCCGAAGGCGGCCTTCGACGAGATGTGGGAGAGCACTGCTCCCGACAACCTATCCGATCTTGTTCGCTAAGAGAGCGATCCGGCCTGGTCCTCCCCCTCGTCGATCCCGCCTTGACAGCCCTGCCGGCGCGGATGAAGATCGTTTGTATACGAACGAAATATCCGCCGGAGAACGGCGGGTTGTCGGAACAGGATCAGGCCAGGGAGTTTCCCTCATGTATCTCCGGCCAGGCACGCTGGATGAGGCGGTGGCAGCGCTTGCGGCGCCGGGCGGCCGCATCCTGGCGGGCGGAACGGACATCTTTCCGGCGGCGGGAGACCGGCCGCTGGCCGGGCCGATCATCGACATCTCGCGGCTGGCGGAACTGGACGGCATCGTCCTCGGCGACGACCGCATCCGCATCGGCGCCCGCACCAGTTGGAGCACCATCATCGCCGCCCCGCTGCCGCGCTGCTTCGACGCGCTGAAGGCGGCGGCCCGTGAGGTCGGATCGGTGCAGATCCAGAATCTGGGCACCATCGCCGGCAATCTGTGCAACGCCTCCCCCGCCGCCGACGGAGTGCCGCCGCTGCTGGCGCTGGACGCCGCGGTGGAGCTGCGGTCCCGCGCCGGCACCCGCACCCTGCCCCTGCCCGACTTCATCTCCGGCAACCGCCGCACCGCCCGGCGCGACGACGAGATCGTCACCGCGGTCACCGTGCCGCGGACGATCGATGCCGGTGCCTCGGCCTTCCTCAAGCTCGGCGCCCGCCGCTATCTCGTGATCTCGATCGCCATGGTGGCGGCGGTGGTCGCGGCCGATGCCGATGGCCGGGTTGTAGAGGCGCGGATCGCCGTCGGCTCCTGCTCCGCCGTCGCGCAACGGCTGACGGCGCTGGAGCGGGATCTGGTCGGCGCCCCGGCGCGGCCCGGCCTCGGCGCGCTGGCCCGGTCGGAGCATCTGGCGCCGCTGTCGCCGATCGGCGATGTCCGCGCCAGCGCCGCCTACCGCCTGGATGCGGCCCTGACCCTGGTGCGCCGCGCGCTCGACGCCTGCGCCCGCGGCGCCGCGGCGGAGATCTGAGATGCTGGATGCCCGCCCCGTGCTCGGCTTCACCCTGAACGGCCGCCCGGTGCAGGTGCCGGCCGACCCCGCCGGCCGGCTGACCCGGCTGCTGCGCGACGATCTGGGGCTGACCGGCACCAAGGTCGGCTGCGACGCCGGCGATTGCGGCGCCTGCACCGTGCTACTGGACGACGCCCCGGTCTGCGGCTGCCTGGTCGCGTCCGGCCAGGTCGAGGGCCGCCGGGTCACCACCATCGAGGGGCTGCCGGCGCAGTCGCCGACGGCGTCGCGGCTGCAATCCGCCTTCCTGCGCCATGGCGCCGCCCAGTGCGGCATCTGCACCCCGGGCATGCTGGTGGCCGCCGCCGCCCTGCTGGACCGGACTCCGGAGCCCAGCGAGGCCGAAGTGATGGACGCGATCGGCGGCGTGCTGTGCCGCTGCACCGGCTATCGCAAGATCGTCGCCGCCATCCTGGACGCTCGGACCGAGCCCGCAGCGGCCGAGGCGCCGGCGGCCGGCCGTGCCGTCGGGGCCCGGATCGACCGGCTGGACGGCCGCCGCAAGGTCGAGGGACGCGACGTGTTCGGCGCCGACGAGACCCCGTCCGGCGCCTTGTCGCTGCGCGCCATTCGCAGCCCGCATCACCGCGCCCGCTTCGCCTTCGGCGACATCGACGGCTTCGTCGCCGCCCATCCCGGCATCGTGCGCGTGTTCACCGCGAGGGACGTGCCGGGTGAGAACCGCTTCGGCGTGATCGGTCCCTTCGCCGACCAGCCGGCCTTCGCCGAAGCCGAGACCCGGTTCCGCGGCGAGGCGGTGGCGGCGGTGGCCGGCGAGAGCTGGGCGATCGAGTCGCTCGACCTGTCGGAGTTCCCGGTGACCTGGGAGCCCCTGCCGGCCCACACCACCATCGACGCCGCGCTGACACCGGGCGCCGACTTGGTCCATGCCGACCGCGCCGGCAACATCCTGGTGCGCGGCCGGGTTGTGCGCGGCGATGCCGAGGCGGCGCTGGAAACGGCGGACGTGGTGGTCGAGGGCGAGTTCGAGACCGGCTTCGTCGAGCACGCCTATATCGAGCCCGAGGCCGGCTTCGCCCGCCGGGTCGGCGACCGGATCGAGATCCAGGCCTGCACCCAGGCGCCCTATATGGACCGCGACGACGTCGCCAGGATCCTCGGCATCCCGCCCGAGGCGGTGCGCATCATCCCGACCGCGGTCGGCGGCGGCTTCGGCTCCAAGCTCGACCTGTCGATCCAGCCCTTCATCGCGATCGCGGCCTGGCATCTGAAGCGGCCGGTGCGGATGGTCTATTCCCGCAGCGAATCGATCATGACCACGACCAAGCGCCACCCCTCGCGAATCCGCGCCCAGGTCGGCGCCACCAGGGACGGCAAGCTCGTGGCGATGGACTTCGCCGGCGACTTCAACACCGGCGCCTATTCCTCCTGGGGCCCGACCGTGGCCAACCGGGTGCCGGTGCACGCCTCCGGCCCCTATTACGTGCCGCATTACCGGGCCCTGACCCGCGCCGTGCACACCCATCTGGTGCCGGCCGGGGCCTTCCGCGGCTTCGGCGTGCCCCAGGCCGGGGTGGCGCAGGAACAGCTTTACGACGAGCTGGCCGACCGGCTGGGGATCGACCGGCTGGAGTTCCGCATCGCCAACGCCCTGCGCCCCGACCAGCCGACCGTGACCGGCCAGGTGCTGGGCGAGGGCACCGGCATTCGCGCCTGCCTGGAATCGCTGCGGCCGCATTGGCGCCGGGCGCAGGACGAGGCCGCCGCCTTCAACAAGTCCGCCACCGGCCCGCTGCGCCGCGGCGCCGGCGTCGCCGGCATGTGGTATGGCTGCGGCAACACCTCGCTGCCCAACCCGTCGACCATCCGCATCGGGCTGAAGCCGGACGGGCGGATCGCGCTGCACCAGGGCGCGGTCGATATCGGCCAGGGCTCCAACACCGTCGTCACCCAGATCTGCGCCGACGCGCTGGGCGCGCCGATCGACCGCTTCGACCTGGTCTCGGCCGACACCGACCTGACGCCGGACTGCGGCAAGACCTCGGCCTCGCGCCAGACCTTCGTCACCGGCAAGGCGGCGGAGCTGGCGGGCCGCGACCTGCGCCGCGCATTGCTGCGCCTGGCCAATGCCGGCGAGGGTGCCGCCATCGCCTTCGCCGATGGCCGGGTGACCGTGACCGAGGGCGAGCACGCCCGCAGCCTGGATCTCGCCGCGCTGCCGCAGGACGAGCGTGGCTATGTGCTTGCGGCGGAGGCCACCTTCGACCCGCCGACCAGCCCGCTGGACGCGGACGGCCAGGGCGTGCCCTACGCCGTCTACGGCTTCGGCGCGCATATGGCGGAGATCGAAGTCGACACCGAGCTCGGCACCGTCCGCGTGCTGAAGATCACCGCTGCGCACGACGTCGGCCGCGCGATCAACCCGACCCTGGTCGAGGGCCAGATCGAGGGCGGCGCCGCCCAGGGGCTGGGCCTGGCGCTGATGGAGGAGTTCCATCCCGGCCGCGGCGAGAACCTGCACGACTACCTGATCCCCTCGGCCGGCGACATGCCGCCGGTGGAATCGATCCTGATCGAGGATGCCGCCCCGGTCGGCCCCTTCGGCGCCAAGGGCATCGGCGAGCAGGCGCTGATCCCGACCGCGCCCGCCATCCTGAACGCCATCCACGACGCCACCGGCGCGCGCATCCGCCGGGTGCCGGCGACGCCGGACCGCATCCGCGCCGCGATCCTGGCGGCCGGGCAGAAAGACTGACATGTCCCAGCCCACGGAAAAGACCGAGGACGGCCGCATCCGCTGCGATGCCTGCCCGGTGATGTGCTACATCAAGCCCGGCGCCGCCGGAGCCTGCGACCGCTATGCCAACCATGACGGCATACTGGTCCGGGTCGACCCGCATGTGGTGCTGGACCGCACCCTGGCGCAGGGCGGCAGCGTGGTGCCGTTCAGCCGGACCGCGGATTGGGACGGCAAGCTGGTGCGCGGGCCGGAGACCTTCGTCACCGCGATCGGCGCCGGCACCACCTATCCGGACTACAAGCCCGCGCCCTTCATCGTCTCGGCCGAGGTCGACGGGGTCGACATGGTCACGGTGGTGACCGAAGGCATCTTCAGCTATTGCGGCGTCAAGGTGAAGGTCGACACCGACCGCCATCTCGGGCCGGAGCGCAGCCTGGTGCGGGCCCAGGGCGAGCCGGTCGGCCATGTCACCACCGGCGAGTACGGGTCGCAGATGCTGTCGCTGGGCGGCGTGCACCACCTGACCGGCGGCAGCAAGAAGGAGGGCCGCGTCACCTGCGACACCCTCTTGGAGCTGAGCAACGGCCGCGCCGTCGAGCTGACCATCGACGACGGCGCCACCGTGATCGTGCAGGCCGGCCGGCCGCCGATCGTCAACGGCGCGGCCGAGGAGCGGATGCGGGTCGGCTGCGGCTCGGCCACCATCGGCATGTTCGCCAAGCAGTGGCACGGCAAGGTCGACGAGGTGGTGGTGGTCGACGACCACATTACCGGCGTGCTGTCGGAGCATCAGGCCGGCAAGCTGCTGGGCATCCCCGAGACCGGCATCCACATGAAGGGCCGCCGCTCCACCCCCGGGCGCTACTTCCAGGTGGCGCAGCCCGGCACCGGCTGGGGCGGCACCGACATCTCCGACCCGCTGTCGATCCTAGGCCCGTTTAACCCCAAGGCGGCCCGGCCCGGCCTGACCATGCTGATGGTCAGCACCACCGGCGAGCATTTCGCCTATTACGAGCTGGACGACGAGCTGAAGCCCGTGCAGCAGGAGCTGCCGGCGGCGCTGCAGCAGTCGATCGCGCGGATCGAGGAGAATTGCGAGCCGGCGCTGTGCACCGTGCTGTTCATGGGCGGGGCCGGCGGCTCGCTGCGCTCCGGCGTCACCGAGAACCCGGTGCGGCTGACCCGCTCGGTGAAGCAGGCGCTGACCTACGTCACCTGCGGCGGCGCCCCGGTCTATGTCTGGCCCGGCGGGGGGATCACCTTCATGGTCGACGTCACCCGGGTGCCGGAGAACGCCTTCGGCTATGTTCCCACCCCGGCCCTGGTGGCGCCGATCGAGTTCACCCTGCGCCTGTCCGACTACGAGGCGCTGGAGGGGCATATGGACCATGTCCGCCCGATCTCCTCGCTCGGCGTCGACATGGCGCGGCGGCAGGTGCCGGGACACCGCGACAACCCCTGGCCCTTCGCGCCCGAAGGCGCGAAGCGGTCGCACGGCTGAGGCCCCGATGGCCCGCCTGCCGCAGATCGCGCTGTTGCCCGACAGGCGGCGCCTGCATCTGCAGGACGGGCCGATCGACCTGATCGTCGAGGCGAGCGGGACGGCGGAAGCGGTGCGGGCGGCCTACGCGGCGGCGGCGCGGCGTTTCACCGGCCTGCTGGACGAGTTGTGCGACGAGCTCGCTCTGCTGCGCTCGCCGGCCCGGCCGGACCGCTGCTCGCTGCAGGGCCCGGTCGCCCGCCGCATGCATGACGCGGTGGCGCCCTACGCCGCCGAGACCTTCATCACCCCGATGGCGGCGGTGGCCGGGGCCGTGGCCGAGGCGGTGCTGGCGGCGATGACCGCGGCGGCGCCCTTGGCCCGCGCCTATGTCAACAATGGCGGCGACATCGCCCTGCACCTGGCGCCGGGGCAGAGCTTCACCATCGGCCTGGTCGACCGGCCGGATTGCCTTGACCGAGGCCGGCCGGGCCTGTTCGGCACCACGGTGCTGGCGGCCGGGGACGGGATCCGCGGCATCGCCACCAGCGGCTGGCGCGGCCGCAGCTTCTCGCTCGGCATCGCCGATGCCGTCACTATCCTGGCCGTCGGCGCCGCCGATGCCGATGCCGCCGCCACGATGGTGGCCAATGCCGTCGACCTGCCCGGCCATCCCGCCATCGCCCGCGTCCCGGCAAGCGAGCTGCTGCCCGACAGCGACCTGGGCGACCGCCCGGTAACCCGCGGCGTCGGCCCGCTGGCCCTGGCCGAGATCGCCGCCGCCCTGGCCGCCGGCGCGGCCGCAGCTGAGACCCTGATCGCCCGCGGCCTGATCCGCGCCGCCGCCTTGCATCTGGCCGGCGAGACGCGGACCGTGGGGTTGGACGCAAACGAGTCCCCCCTCCCCTCGCGGGAGGGGGCTAGGGGGAGGGGGTTGTCGATCGAAGAGATCCGGCAGGACGACATAGAGGCAACTCCCGCACCCGCCCTGGTAGACCGTTCCACCGTCACGAACCCCCTCCCCCCCTCCCGCAAGGGGAGGGGGGACA
Source organism: Inquilinus sp. OTU3971 (assembly GCF_038440215.1). Taxonomy (NCBI): domain Bacteria; kingdom Pseudomonadati; phylum Pseudomonadota; class Alphaproteobacteria; order Rhodospirillales; family Rhodospirillaceae; genus Inquilinus; species Inquilinus sp. OTU3971. The sequence continues at coordinate 22,937 of NZ_JASATH010000049.1, forward strand.
ATGAAAACAAGCAAAGAGCCTGATCCATGCCTGAGGTCGAGATCCGCAAGCGCCTGGTCACCGTCGAGGAGATCTTCCACGAGGGCGGGCCGCCGGCCGCGACGCCGCTGCGGCGGGGCGCCATCATCGCCGTGATCCGCAACCCCTTCGCCGGCCGCTATGTCGAGGAGATCGCGGGCTTCATGGACGATCTGAAGCCGCTGGGCCTGGCCATGGCGCAGCAGCTGATCGCAGCGCTGGGCAGCGACCCGAAGGCCATCCAAGGCTATGGCAAGGGCGCCATCGTCGGCGCCGCCGGCGAGCTGGAGCATGGCGCGCTGTGGCATGTCCCCGGCGGCTACGCCATGCGCGAGGCGCTGGGCGGCGCCAAGGCGATCGTGCCCTCGGCCAAGAAGGTCGGCGGGCCCGGCGCGCGCCTGGATGTGCCGGTCACCCATATCGACGCCTCCTATGTCCGCAGCCATTTCGACGCGATGGAGGTCGGCGTGCCGGACGGCCCGAAGGCGGACGAGATCGCGCTGGTGCTGGTGATGACCACCGGCGCCCGCATCCACGCCCGAATCGGCGGGCTGAAGGCCAGCGAGATCAAGGGCGAGGACGGCCTGCGATGAGCGCGAAGATCCGCAAGATCGTCACCTTGGTCGAGGAGACCGTGACCGAGATGGGCCGGCCGGTCACCCCGCCGACCCGCCGCGCCGCCGCCGTGGCGGTGATCGAGAACCCCTTCGCCGGCCGTTATGTCGACGACCTGACCGAGCTGTTCGAAATCGGCGAGGAGCTGGGCGCGCTGCTGGCCGCGAAGGCGGTGGCAGCATTGGGCATCGAGGGGCCGGCGGCGGAGAGCTACGGCAAGGCCGCGGCGGTGGGCGAGAACGGCGAGCTGGAGCATGCCGCCGCCATCCTGCACCCGAAGCTGGGCACGCCGGTGCGCAAGGTGCTGGGCAAGGGCACGGCGCTGATCCCGTCCTCGAAGAAGCGCGGCGGCCCGGGCGTGACGCTGGACATCCCGCTGGGCCACAAGGACGCGGCCTATGTCCGCAGCCATTTCGACGGCATGGAGGTGCGCATCGCCGACGCGCCGCGGGCCGGCGAGATCGTGGTCGCGGTGGCGGTGACCGACAGCGGCCGCCCCCTGCCCCGGGTCGGCGGGCTGACCAAGGACCAGATCAAGGGGGAGGACGGCCTCCGCTGAATCGAGCAAACCACAAGGCAGCCCGACCGACAGGGACACGAAGGAGACAGGGATGAAAGCAGGGTTTCACGTCGCGGCGGTCCTGGCGTTCGCCGCCGCCCTCTGCGGGCCGGCAGCCGCCGGGGCGCAGGAGATCAAGATCGGGGAGATCAACAGCTATTCCGGCCTGCCGGCCTTCACCGAGCCCTACCGCAAGGGCTGGCAGCTGGCGATCGAGGAGATCAACGCCGCCGGCGGGGTCAACGGCCAGAAGCTGGTCGTCGTCTCCAAGGATGACGGCGGCAAGCCGGCCGACGCCGTGACCGCCGCCAACGAGCTGGTCTCGTCCGAGGGCGTCACCATCCTGGCCGGCACCTTCTTCTCCAATATCGGCCTCGCTGTGTCGGACTTCGCCAAGCAGAAGAAGGTGTTCTTCATGGCGGCGGAGCCCCTGACCGACGCCGTCACCTGGGCCAACGGCAACCGCTACACCTTCCGGCTGCGCCCGTCGAACTACATGCAGGCGGCGATGCTGGCCGAGGAGGCGGCGAAGCTGCCGGCCAAGCGCTGGGCCACGGTGGCGCCGAACTACGAATACGGACAGTCGGCGGTGGCGGTGTTCAAGCAGCTCTTGTCCGCCAAGCGGCCGGACATCGAATGGGTCGATGCGCAGTGGCCGCCGCAGGGGAAGATCGACGCCGGTTCGGTGGTGCAGGCGCTGGCCGCGTCGAAGCCGGAGGCGATCCTGAACGTCACCTTCGGCGCCGACCTGGTGAAGTTCGTGCGCGAGGGCAACACCCGCGGCCTGTTCGAGGACCGCTCGGTGGTCAGCTTCCTGACCGGCGAGCCGGAATATCTCGACCCGCTGAAGGACGAGACGCCGGAAGGCTGGATCGTCACCGGCTATCCCTGGTACGCGATCAAGTCGCCCGAGCATGACGCGTTCCTGAAGGCCTACCAGGCCAAGTACAGCGACTATCCGCGGCTGGGCTCGATCGTCGGCTACACCACGATGAAGTCGATCGCGGCGATCCTGGCCAAGGCTGGATCGGCCGACCCCGACAAGATGATCGCGGCGGCCGAGGGCATCGGCGTCGACAGCCCGTTCGGCCCCATCACCTTCCGCAAGATCGACCACCAGTCGACCCTCGGCGCCTTCGTCGGCAAGACCACGGTCGAGGACGGCAAGGGCGTGATGACCGACTTCCACTACCGCGACGGCGCCCAGTACCTGCCCAGCGACGCCGAGGTCGCCAAGCTGCGGCCGGCGGAGTGACCTCCTAGTCCCCCCTCCCCTCGCGGGAGGGGGCTAGGGGGAGGGGGGACTAGAATAATGGGAGAGACCTGTTGGATTTCCTCGTCGCCCAGTTCCTGACCGGACTCGCCAGCGCCGCCTCGCTGTTCCTGGTGGCGTCGGGCCTGTCGATCATCTTCGGCGTGACGCGGATCGTGAACTTCGCGCATGGCGCCTTCTACATGCTGGGCGCGTATCTGGCCTACACCCTGACCGAGCGCTTCTCCGGCACGCTCGGCTTCTGGGGCGGGCTGGTGGCCGCGGCCCTGATCGTGGCGGCGCTCGGCGCTCTCCTGGAGATTGTGTTGCTGCGCCGGATCTACCGGGCGCCGGAGCTGTTCCAGCTGCTGGCCACCTTCGGCGTCACCCTGATGGTCGCGGATCTGGTGGTGCTGATCTGGGGGCCGGAGGACCTGGTCGGCCGCCGCGCGCCGGGCTTTCGCGGCGCGGTCGAGATCCTGGGCCAGAGGCTGCCGCTGTACGATTTGTTCCTGATCGTCCTCGGCCCCGTCGTGCTCGGCCTGCTCTGGCTGCTGTTCCGGCGCACCCGCTGGGGCGTGCTGGTGCGGGCGGCGACCCAGGACCGCGACATGATCGCGGCGCTGGGTGTGAACCAGAAATGGCTGTTCACCAGCGTCTTCGCGCTCGGCGTGTTCCTGGCCGGCCTCGGCGGGGCGCTGCAGATCCCGCGCGACGCGGTCACCCACACCATGGATTTGCGCATCATCGTCGAGGTCTTCGTCGTGGTGGTGATCGGCGGGCTGGGCAGCGTGCCCGGCGCCTTCATCGCCGCGGTGCTGGTGTCGGAGCTGAACGCCTTCGGCATCCTGGTCTTCCCCACCATCTCGCTGGTGCTGGTGTTCCTGGTGATGGCCTGCGTCCTGGTGGTGCGGCCCTGGGGCCTGCTGGGCAAGCCGGAAGGACCGGCGCGGCCGACCATCGGCATCGCCATCCGGCCCTGGCGCCCCTTCGCCCCGGGCGAGCGCATCGCCCTCTTGGCCGCGCTCGTGCTCGCAGCACTGCTGCCGACGGTGGCCGGCGGCTACGCACTGGCGGTGGCGTCAGAGATCGCGATCTTCGCCCTGTTCGCCGCCAGCCTGCAGTTCCTGATGACCACCGGCGGCCTCGCCTCCTTCGGCCATGCCGCCTATTTCGGACTCGGCACCTATGGCGCCGCCTTCGCGGTCAAGGCGATGGGCCTGCCGATGGAGGCGGCGCTGCTGGCCGGCCCGGTCTTCGGCCTGCTCGGCGCGGCGCTGTTCGGCGCCTTCTGCGTGCGCCTGTCCGGCGTCTACTTCGCCATGCTGACCCTGGCCTTCGCCCAGATCACCTGGTCGGTGGCGACGCAATGGGTCGAGCTGACCGGCGGCGACAACGGCATGCTGGGGATCTGGCCGTCGTCCTGGGCGGCGAACCCGGCCGGCTTCTACTGGCTGGCCCTGGCGGTGGCCGCGGCCGGCATCGCGCTGTTGCGGGTGCTGACCTTCTCGCCCTTCGGCTTCGCCCTGCGCGGGGTGCGGGATTCGACCCAGCGGGCCGAGGCGATCGGCATCGGCCGGGCCAAGGTGCAATGGGTCGCCTTCCTGGTCGCCGGCACCATGGCCGGGCTGGCCGGAGCGCTGTTCGCTTTCCTCAAGGGCAGCGTGTTCCCGGACAATCTCGGCATCCCGCTGTCGATCGACGGGTTGGTCATGGTGCTGCTGGGCGGCATCGAGACCGCGTCCGGCGCCGTGGTCGGCGCCATCGTCTACAAGGCGCTGGCGATCTGGCTGGTCAGCCAGACCGACCTGTCGAAGCTGGTGCTGGGCGGCATCATCGTGCTGCTGGTGGTGGCCTTCCCCAAGGGCATGGTCGGTTTCGTCGAGGAGTGGCGTGCCCGCCGAAAGAAACCCCCGGCCTCGATCTCGGCTGCCGCCGCGCCTGCGGAGGCCGCGGAATGAGTGCGCCCCTGCTGCAGGTCGAGGGCCTGGCCAAATCCTATGCCGGGGTGCAGGCGGTGCGCGGCGTCGACTTCACGCTCGAGGCCGGCGGCATCCTGGCCCTGATCGGCCCGAACGGCGCCGGCAAGAGCACCTGCTTCAACATGCTGAACGGCCAGATCCGCCCCGATGCCGGCCGCGTCCGGCTGCAGGGGCGCGACATCACCGGCCTGGCGCCACGCCGGGTCTGGCGCCTGGGTGTCGGCCGCACCTTCCAGATCGCCGCCACCTTCGCCTCGATGACGGTGCGCGAGAACGTGCAGGTGGCGCTGCTGTCGCATCACCGCCGGTTCGGCCTCGGCTTCGCCGGCCGCGCCTATCGGGCAGAGGCCGACGCGCTGCTCGGCCTCGTCGGGCTCGGCGATGCGGCGGAGCGGGCCTGCGGCGAGCTGGCCTATGGCGACGTCAAGCGGCTGGAGCTGTCGATCGCGCTGGCCAATGCGCCAAAGCTGCTGCTGATGGACGAGCCGACCGCCGGCATGGCGCCGCGGGAGCGGGTGGCGCTGATGCGGCTGACCGCGGAGGTGGCGCGGCAACGGCGGATCGGCGTGCTGTTCACCGAGCACGACATGGACGTGGTGTTCGAGCATGCGGACCGGATCATGGTGCTGAACCGCGGCGCGCTGATCGCCGAGGGATCGCCCGAGGCGGTGCGCCGCGACCCGCAGGTGCGCGCGGTCTATCTCGGCGACGGCCTGGTCTACGACGCCCGGCATCGGGAAGGGGTTCCGGCATGACGCTCTCGGTCTCCGGCCTCAACGCCCATTACGGCCCGGCCCATATCCTGTTCGATGTCGGCTTCGAGGTCGGCGACGGCGAGGTCGTCGCCTTCCTCGGCCGCAACGGCGCCGGCAAGTCGACCACCTTCCGGTCCCTGGTCGGGCTGGTGCCGCGTCGGGAAGGGAAGATCCTGTTCCACGGCGCCGACATCGCCGCGAAGCCGACGCATGAGATCGCCCGCGCCGGCCTCGGCTATGTGCCGGAGGACCGGCGGATCTTCACCGATCTGACGGTGGAGGAGAACCTGGCGGTCGGCCTGCAGCCGCCGCGGCCCGGCGCGCCGACATGGACGCCGGAGCGGCTCTACGCTCTGTTCCCCAACCTGGCCGAGATGCGCCGCCGCCCCGGCGGCCGGATGAGCGGCGGCGAGCAGCAGATGCTGACCATCGCCCGCACGTTGGCGGGCAACCCGTCCCTGGTGCTGCTGGATGAGCCGTCCGAGGGGCTGGCGCCGAAGATCGTCGAGCAGATGGCCGACGCCATCCTGGCGATGAAGCGCGAAGGCTTGAGCGTGCTGCTGTCCGAGCAGAACCTGCATTTCGCGCGGCTGATCAGCGACCGCGCCTACATCATCGAGACCGGCCGCATCCGCTTCGGCGGCACGATGGCCGAATTGGAGGCGCAGCCGGAGATCCGCGACGCCTATCTCGCGGTGTGATAGGAAGCCGCCATGACCATCACCATTTCCGCGACACGCGGGCAAGGCCCATACATCCTCGACGACCAGATCGGCTTCATCCTGCGCCAGGTCAGCCAGCGCCACGCCGCGATCTTCGCCTCCGGCATCGGCGAGCAGGACCTGACGGCAACGCAATGGGCGGTGCTGGCCAAGCTCTTGGAGCGCGGCCCCTGCTCGCAGAACCGTCTCGGTCGCCGCACCGCCATGGATGCGGCGACGATCAAGGGCGTGGTCGACCGGCTGGGCAAGCGCGGCCTGATCGAGACGCGGCCGGACCCGGAGGACGGCCGCCGGCTGGAGGTCGCGCTGAGCCCTTCCGGCCGCGCCCTGGCCGAGCGTATCGTGCCGAATGCCCACCGCATCACCGAGGAGACGCTGGCGCCGCTGGACGAGGCCGAGCAGGCGACGCTGGTCGAATTGCTGCGCAAGCTGACCTAGGCGCTACAGCACGAAGTCTGTGGCGACCAGGGCGACGGCGCCGGTCAGGGTGATGTGGAAATCCGAGACCTTGTCGCCGTTGAGGTCGCCGGCGATGGTGGTGACGCCGCCGACCACCGAGGTCCGGAGCTGACCGGCGACGCCGGTGTAGAGGGCGGTGCCGATGAAGCTGAAGGCCTGGTTGCCGGCAGCCGCGATGTTGGCGTCGATCGCCGACAGGTCGATGCGGTCCGCCTAGGCCCGGCTGAAATCCGTGATCCGGTCCGCCCCGGCTCCGACCGGGCTCTGGCCGATGCTGCCATAGACGAAGCGGTCGGCTCCGGCACCGCCAGCGAGCACGTCACTGCCGCCGGCCCCGGCGAGGATGTCGTTGCCGTTCCAGCCTTGCAGGGTGTTGGCGCCGGTGTTCCCGACGAGGCTGTCATTGCCCTGGCTGCCGGACAGAGTCTCGATCTCGGCCAGCGTATCGCCCTGCGCCTCGCCGCCGCTGCCGGCGCCGGTGGCCAGGTTGACCACCACCCCGATCGAGCCGGTGAAGTAGCTGGCTGTGTCGATGCCGGCCCCGCCGGAGAGCCGGTCGGCTCCGGCGCCGCCGCAGAGCAGGTCGTTACCGGCGGCGCCGGACAGGCTGTTCGCCCCGGCATCGCCGATCAACCCATCGGCATGGGACGATCCCAGCATGTGCTCGACATCCGGGCCGACCAGGTCGCCCTCGGCGTCGCCGCCGGTTCCGTAGTCGCCGATCGTCACGCTCACGCCGGTGGCGCTGGTCGAGTAGTCGGCGGTATCGGAACCGGCACCGCCCAGCAGGATGTCGGCCCCGGCCCCACCTTCCAGCGCATCAGCGCCGTCGCCGCCACGCAGGACGTCCTCGCCCGCCTCGCCGCGCAGCCTGTCAGCGCCGGCATCGCCGGAGAGCCGGTCGTCCTCGGTGCCGCCATGGAGCCTGTCGCTGCCAGCCCCGCCATAGAGCTTGTCGTCCCCGTAGCACCCGAAGAGCAGGTCATTGCCGTCGAGACCGGACAGCTCGTCCCCCGCGCCCAGGGTGTCGTCGGTGTATTCGCCCATCAGGAGATTGTCCGCAGCGGATCCCCACAGGTGATCGGCAAACATCGTTCCGGTCAGGTTCTCGACGTCCGTTCCAATCGTGTCGCCGGCGGCTGCCCCGGCGCCGGATACGCGCATGCCGATCGCGGCATAGGCCGCACCTTCGAGGGGGTCGGCACGGCTGTAGTCGACGGAGTCGTCGCCGACCCCGCCGGACAGCTCGTTGTTCGAGCCGCCGCTGAACAGGATGTCGTTTCCCGTTTCACCGTAAAGCTCGTCGTAACCCTTGACCGCAACCAGCGTATCGTTGCCGCCCCGGCCGTAGACGAAATCGGCCGCGGCAGTGCCGTAGAGGGTGTTGGAATTGTCGTCGCCGAAGATGTTGCCCACGGCACGGCCCCCGCGATCGTCGACGCCTCCCGGCGTCCCAGGCGCGAATCCTGTCCCGCAACATCCTCCGCCGCATCAGCCGAACATACGATGCCGTCGACGTCGCACCAGCACCCAATCACAAGATTTCACACGACAGCCATGGATTTCGCCAGACCGAAATCTATAAACTTCTCGTCGAAATAAGATTTCATGCACCGGAGCGCAAAGCGACCGGCATAGTCCAGCGCATTGGGAGGCGGAGATGACGATCCTGATCGACACCGAAGGCGACGACCGGCTGTTCGGCGGCGATGGCGACGACAGCCTGTCTGGCCTGGGTGGAGACGACGTGCTGCGCGGCCGGAACGGCAACGACCGGCTTGAGGGCGGCGACGGCGACGACAATCTCTATGGCGGCTATGGCGCGGACGTGCTGAGCGGCGGGGCCGGGATCGACATCCTCAACTATGGCGACAGCTCCGACGGCGTCTCGGTCGACCTGACCACCGGCACCGGCCGCGGCGGCCACGCCGAGGCCGACGTGCTGCTGGACAGCTTCGAGATCGTCCGCGGCAGCCAGTTCGACGACGCCCTCACCGGCGACGCGGCCGGCAATGCGCTGCGCGGCCTGGCCGGGGAGGACGTCCTGCTCGGCTTGGCGGGGCGCGACGTTCTCAATGGCGGCGACGGCGACGATCTGCTCGATGGTGGCGCCGGGCCCGACCACCTTCTCGGCGGCGCCGGCATCGACACGGTCAGCTATGCCGATAGTCCGGTCGGCCCGACGATCAACCTAACCACCGGCGTCAGCACGGACGGCGACGCCGAGGGCGACGTCCTGTCCGGGATCGAGATCATCGAGGGCAGCCGGGAACGCGGGATCCACGTCATCGGCGACGACAACGTCAACATCCTGCGCGGCCTGGGCGCGATCAACGTCTTGGAGGGCATGGGCGGCGACGACGTCGCGACAGGCGCCGACTATTTCGACGCCTTCTACGGCGGCGACGGCAACGACCTGCTCGTCGGTGCAGGATACAACGATCAGCTGATGGGCGATGCCGGCGACGACACGATCGTCGGCGGCACCGGCAACGACAACCTCTACGGCGACGATCTCTACGACGCGACCGGGGCTGATCGCTTCGTCTATACGTCGTTGGCCGACACCACCGTCACCACCGACGCCAATCTCCGGGAGAAGATCCTCGACTTCTCCCACGCCGAGGGCGACGTCGTCGATCTCGGCGCCATCGATGCCGACGGCGATGCCGCCAACGGCGACACCGCCTTCACCATCGTCGCCGGCACCACCTACACCGGCGCCGGCGCCGAGCTACTGCTCACGCCGGTCGGGACCGGGCGCAGCTTCCTGGTCCGCGCGGATGTGGACGGCGACCGGCGCACCGACTTCCTGGTGCAGATCGTTACCGACGCCCCGCTGACCGCCGCCGATTTCGTGCTGTAGGCCCCTACCCCCTCACCACCGCCGGCACCCGGGTCGCCGGCGGCGTGTTGCGGCTGCGCTGGCTGCGCACCACGCCGTCGATCACGGTCATGCCGACGCCCGGCAGGTCGCCGAGCTGCACGCTCTCCAGGAGCGAGGTGCCGGCGGAGTGCTGGGCGGTGTCGAGGAAGACGAAATCGGCCGACCAGCCGGGCTCGATGATGCCGGCGTCGAGCTTGCGCATCCGCGCGGTGTTGCCGGTGGCGAAGCAGAAGGCGGTCTCGGCCGGCACCTCGCCGAGCGAGGACAGCATCGCCACCATGCGCAGGATGCCGAGCGGCTGCACGCCGGAGCCGGCCGGCGCGTCGGTGCCCAGGATCACGCGTTCCAGCTGCCCCATCTCCCGGGCCGTGCACAGGGTGAACAGCGCCGCCCGCTCATTGCCGTTGTGCACCAGCTCCAGCCCGCGCTTGCAGCCCTCGCAGATGCAGCGGATCTGGCCGTCCGGCAGGGCGGTGTGGCCGCCATTGATGTGGCCGACCACATCGGCGTCGGTCTCCAGCACCACATCCTTGTCGATCAGGCCGGAGCCGGGGATCGACGGACCGCCGGTGTGGATCGTGCTCTGGATCCCGTATTTCCGGGCCCATTGCACCATACGGTTGGCGGTCGGCCCGTCCTTGACGCCGCCGAGGCCGATCTCGCCGAGCAGGGTGACGCCGGCCGCGGCCAAGTCCTTGAAGTCCTGCTCCTCCATCTCCTTCTCGATCACCGGCGCGCCGGCGTGGATCTTCACGCCGGAGGGGCGGAAGGCGGAGAAGCTGCGCTGCGCCGTGACCGCCAGGGCCTTCAGCCCGATGACGTCGCGCGGCCGGCCGGGCAGATGCACCTCGCCGGCCGAGATCATGGTGGTGACGCCGCCATGCAGGCTGGAATCGATCCAGCCGATCTGGTTCTGCCGGGGCGTCCAGTCGCCGATCACCGGGTGGACATGGCTGTCGATCAGCCCGGGCGCCAGCGTCGTGCCATGGGCGTCGATCAGGGTGGTGGCGCCTTCGGTGTCGACATCCTTCTCGCGCCCGACCGCGGTGATGCGGCCATCGACCGCGACCACGGTGTCGGCGTCGAGGATAGGCGCCTCCAGCTTGCCGCTGAGCAGCAGCCCGATGTTGCGGATCACCAGCTTGGCCGGGCCGGCCGGCTTCTGCGGCTCGTCATGCGCCATGAGACGTTCCTTTGTCGCTGCCCCGTAGCCGGGGCGCCTCACCTGTCGCGGGCGGTTGACAGCGCAGCCGTCCGCATTTATTGTTAGTATACAAACAAATTATGCCGCAGCAAGGCCGGCTTGCAAATTTCGCCGGAAGAATCTACATGCATCGGCTCGACAGCGGCGAGGCTATTTCCCACATTCTGCGCGTAGTCGCGAGCGAAGGGTGACGAGGCATGAGCAACTTCAATGAGGAGCGCGTTCTCAGCGTCCATCACTGGACCGACACGCTCTTCAGCTTCAAGACGACCCGCAACCCGACGTTCCGCTTCAAGAACGGCCAGTTCACGATGATCGGGATCCCGGTCGACGGCAAGCCGCTCCTGCGCGCCTACAGCGTCGTCAGCCCGAACTACGAGGACGGGCTCGAGTTCTTCTCGATCAAGGTGCAGAACGGGCCGCTGACCTCGCGCCTGCAGCATCTGAAGGAAGGCGACCCCGTCATCGTCGGCCGCAAGGCCACGGGCACCCTGGTGCTCGACAACCTCAAGCCCGGCCGCAACCTGTATCTGCTCGGCACCGGCACCGGCCTGGCGCCGTTCCTGAGCCTGATCCGCGACCCCGAGACCTATGAGCGGTTCGAGAAGGTGGTGCTGCTGCATGGCTGCCGCCAGATCGCCGAGCTGGCCTATGGCGAGCTGATCACGCAGGAGCTGCCGCAGGACGAGTTCCTGGGCGAGGAGATCCGCGGCAAGCTGATCTACTACCCGACGGTGACGCGCGAGCCGTTCCGCAACCGCGGCCGCATCACCGACCTGATCACCTCGAACAAGCTGTTCGAGGATATCGGCCTGCCGCCGCTGGCGGTCGAGCACGACCGCGTCATGCTGTGCGGCAGCCCGCTGATGCTGGCCGACCTCAAGGTGATCCTGGAGGAGCGCGGCTTCGTCGAGGGCAACCACGGCGAGCCGGGCGACTACGTGATCGAGAAGGCCTTCGTCGAGAAGTAAGCGCGGCCCCGCCGCTGCGCGATCCAAAGGCCGCCGGAGCGATCCGGCGGCCTTTCTTTTTGGTCCGTAGGTTGGGTTCGCCGTCGCGAACCCAACATGGTGCCGTCGGAACGGTGTTGGGTTCGCATCCGCGAACCCAACCTACTCTGTACGCTGATTTATCGCGGCCAAAGCGCCACCTACGCGCGAAACACGCATCAACCACTTTGGTCGCCCCTCCTTTCGCACGGAACGTCCACGCCCCTGCTGCTATCATTCCTCTCGGACCGCCACGCCAGGAGAGCAGCATGGGCCCCTATCCGCACGACGCCCCGCCGGCCGAGATCACCGAATCCAACCCGATGGGCACGGACGGGTTCGAGTTCGTCGAATACGCCTCGTCCGAGCCGGAGAAGCTGGGTGCCCTGTTCGAGACCATGGGCTTCGTGCCGGTGGCGCGGCACAAGTCGAAGCGGGTGACGCTGTACCGCCAGGGCGACATCAACTTCGTGGTCAATGCCGAGCCGGACAGCTTCGCCAGCGACTTCGCCCGCAAGCACGGCCCCTGCGCCTGCGCCATGGCCTTCCGCGTCGCCGATGCCGATCATGCGTTCAAGCGCGCCGTGTCGCTGGGTGCCAAGCCGGTCGAGACCCGGGTCAATGCCGGCGAGCTGCAGATCCCGGCGATCGAGGGCATCGGCGGCTCGTTGCTCTACCTCGTCGACCGCTACGGCGCCAAGGGCTCGATCTACGACGTCGATTTCGACTGGATCGGCGCGGCCGAGCCACATCCCGAGCCTGCCGGCCTCTATTATGTCGACCACCTGACCCACAATGTGCATCGCGGCCAGATGGATGTCTGGGTCGGCTTCTACAGCCGGCTCTTCAACTTCCGCCAGATCCGCTACTTCGACATCAGCGGCAAGCTGACCGGCCTCTTCTCCCGCGCCCTGACCAGCCCGGACGGCAAGATCCGCATCCCGATCAACGAGAGCGCCGACGAGAAGAGCCAGATCGAGGAATACCTACGCGCCTACAAGGGCGAGGGCATCCAGCACGTGGCGCTGGGCAGCCGCGACATCTATGCCTCGGTCAGCCGGCTGGAGCAGAACGGCTTGGCCTTCATGCCCGCCCCGCCCGACACCTATTACGAGAAGATCGACGGCCGCCTGCCGAAGCATGGCGAGCCGGTCGACAGGCTGCGCGAGCTCGGCCTGCTGATCGACGGCGAGGGCGTGGTCGAGGGCGCCCACACCAAGGTGCTGCTGCAGATCTTCTCGCAGACCGTCATCGGCCCGATCTTCTTCGAGTTCATCCAGCGCAAGGGCGATGACGGCTTCGGCGAGGGCAATTTCCGCGCCCTGTTCGAGAGCATCGAGGAGGACCAGATCCGGCGCGGCGTTCTCTCCGCCGACAGCGACGCGGCGTGACGAGCAATCCTTTCGCGCCGGACGACGGGCCGGCCTGGCGCCGGCATCCGTACGTACCGGCGCCAGAGACGGTGCTGGGGCGCCTGGACGAGATCGAGGATCCGGGCGTTCGCGTCCTCGCCTTCGGCGCCGGCCGCCGCGTCTTCTCGATGTTGCTGGTCCGCCGCGGCGGCACCGTCAGCGCGTTCCTCGACGCCTGCCCGCACGCCTTCCTGCCGCTGACCTGGCGCGGCGGCAGCGTGCTGAGCGCCGATGGCCGGCGCCTGGTCTGCTCCAACCACTTCGCCGAGTTCGACGCCGGCGACGGCAGCCCGGTCTCCGGTCCGGCCGATTGCGGGCTCGATCCGATCCCGGTGCTGCTGGAGGCCGACGGCGCGATCGTCATGGGCTAGGATCGCCTCCTGAGTCCGCGCGACCGAGAGGCCATCGATGAGCAGCCCGTTTCCCGAATTGTATCTCGTCCGGCATGGCGAGACGGAATGGAGCCGGTCCGGCAGGCACACCGGCCGGACCGACATCCCGCTGACCGAGGCGGGCGAGGCGGCGGCGCGCGGCGTCGCCGGCCGGCTGCAGGGCCTGTCCTTCGCGGCGGTCTGGTCGAGCCCGTCGCTGCGGGCCCGGACCACCTGCGCGCTGGCCGGATTCGGGGCCGGCGCCGTGATCAAGGACGAGCTGGCGGAGTGGGATTACGGCGCCTATGAGGGCATCACCACCAGGCAGATCCTGGCCGAGCGCCCGGGCTGGCAGCTGTTCCGGGACGGCTGCCCGCAGGGCGAGGATGCGGCGCAGGTCGGCGCCCGGGCCGATGCCGTGATCGGCCAGTTCCGGCAGGCGGCCGCAACGGTCCTGGTGTTCTCCAGCTCCCATTTGCTCCGGGTCCTCGCGGCGCGCTGGATCGGCCTGCCGCCACAGGGGGGCTCGCGCTTCGTGCTGGACACCGCCAGCCTCAGCGTCCTGGGCTACGAGCACGACCTCACCGAGCCCGTCATCCGGCGCTGGAACCAGAGGTAGTCCCGCTCTAGCCGCGCTGCACCGCCAGGGCCACGGCCCGCGCGGCCTCCTGCAGCGCCGGCAGGAAGCGCTCGCGCATTTCCTCCGCCCCGACCCGCCCGGCCGGGGCGCTCAGATTGATCGCCAGGTTGCCGGCGGAGATGCCGCCCGGCACCGCGACCGCGATCGAGTTCAGCCCGGTCTCCAACTCCTCCGACACCAGTGCGTAGCCGCGGCCGCGCACCTCGGCCAGCCGCGCCGCCAGGGCCGGGCGCGTGGTCAGCGTGTGCCCGGTGAGCCGCTCCAGCACCGCGGCCTCGAAATAACGCTCGAGCTCGCGGGGATGCAGCACCGCCAGCAGCGCCTGGCCCATCGAGGTGGCATGTGCCGGCAGCCGGGTGCCGACCCCGAGCCCGACGGTCATGATCCGGTGCGCCGCCGGCGACCGGGCGACATAGGTGATCATGGTGCCGTCCAGCATGGCGGCCGAGGCCGATTCGCCCAAGGTCCGCGTCAGCCCCAGCAGCGCGTCACGCACCCGCTCGATCTCGCCCATCCCGGACAGGAAGCTGTGGCCGAGCGACAGGATCGCCGGTGTCAGCTCGAAATGCTTGCCGTCGCTGCGGGCATAGCCGGCCTCGCACAGGGTCAGCAGGAAGCGCCGCGCCGCGGCCCGGGTCATGCCGGTGCGCGACGCCGCCTCGGTGATGGTCTGCCGCCGATGCCCCGCGCCGAAGCTGCGGATGATGTCGAGCCCCTTGCGGAACGAGACGACCTGCTCGTCGCGCAGAATTTTCCTCCCGGCCTGTTCGTATAGCGAACAAGACTTCTGCTATGCGCACAAATTCTTGACCGCATTCGAGGCCCGGCACAAGAGATCAATGGGACAAGAAGATCAGGGATCGAGGATGATCGGTCCAACGGCGAAAAAGCCGCCAGCCATCGACAACAGGGGAGGACCAAGATGAATCGACGCCACATCACCGCAGCGGCCCTGGCCGCCGCCCTGCTGGCGGCTTGGCCTGTGGCGGCGCAGGACACGGTCAAGATCGGCCTGATCCTGCCGATGACCGGCCCCTCCGCCTCCACCGGGCGGGAGATCGAGGCCGCGGCCAAGCTGTACCTGCAACAGAACGGCAGCACCGTCGCCGGCAAGACCGTCGAGCTGATCGTCCGGGACGACACCGGCACCGCCGACGTCACCAAGCGCCTGGCGCAGGAGCTGGTGGTGAAGGACAAGGTGTCGGTGCTGGCCGGCTTCGGCCTGACCCCGCTGGCCGCCGCGGCGGCGCCGATTTCGACCCAGGCCAAGGTGCCGCAGGTGATCATGGCCGCCGCCACCGCGGTGACCACCGAGGCCTCGCCCTTCATCGTCCGCACCAGCTTCACCCTGCCCCAGGCGACCGTGCCGCTGGCCGACTGGGCCGCCCAGAACGGCATCAAGACCGTGGTCACGCTGGTCAGCGACTACGCCCCCGGCCTGGATGCGCAGAAGGCCTTCGCCGAGCGCTTCGGCAAGGCCGGCGGCCAGGTGACCGAGCAGTTGCAGGTGCCGCTGAAGAGCCCGGATTTCGCGCCCTTCCTGCAACGGGTGGCCGACGCCAAGCCGGATGCGCTGTTCGTCTTCGTGCCCTCGGGCCAGGGCGCCATCTTCATGAAGCAGTTCGTCGAGCGCGGCCTGGACAAGTCCGGCATCCGGCTGATCGCCACCGGCGACCTGACCGATGACGAGCTGTTGGACAAGATCGGCGATGTGGCGCTGGGCACCATCACCACGCACCACTATTCCGCGGCCCATGACAGCGCGGAGAACAAGGCCTTCGTCCAGGCCTTCCAGGCGGCCAATGGCGGGATGCGGCCGAACTTCATGGCGGTCGGCGGCTATGACGGCATGCATCTGATCTTCGAGGCGCTGAAGAAGACCGGTGGCGCCACCGACGGCCAGGGCCTGGTCGACGCCATGAAGGGCATGAGCTGGACCAGCGTGCGCGGCCCGGTCTCGATTGACCCGGACACCCGCGACATCATCCAGAACATCTATGTCCGCAAGGTCGAGAAGCGCGACGGCGCGCTGTACAATGTCGAGTTCGCGACCATCGAGGCGGTGAAGGACCCGGTCAAGGCGGCGAAGTAACGCCATGACGACGATCCTGTTCGACGGCATCGCCTACGGCATGCTGCTGTTCGTGCTGGCCTGCGGCCTGTCGGTGACGCTGGGGCTGATGAACTTCATCAACCTGGCGCATGGCGCCTTCGCCATGCTCGGCGGCTATGTCACCGCCATCCTGATGAGCCGCTGGCAGGTGCCGTTCTTCCTGTGCCTGCCCGCCGCCTTCCTGGCCGCGGCCGCGGTCGGGCTGGTGCTGGAGCGGACGCTGTACCGGCAGCTCTATCGCCGCAGCCATCTCGACCAGGTGCTGTTCTCGATCGGGATCGTCTTCATGGCCATGGCCGCCGCCGACTACCTGATGGGGTCGGAGCAGCAGATCATCCAGTTGCCCGACTATCTCCGCGGCCGGGTCGAGGTGCTGGGCGTCGGCATCGGCATCTACCGCGCCCTGATCATTGTCATCTGCGGCGCGCTGGTGCTGACGCTGCAAGGGGTGCTGGCCTACACCCGCTTCGGTAGCCGGCTGCGAGCCGCGGTCGATGATCCGCGCGCGGCGAGGGGTCTGGGCATCCGGGTCGACACCGTCTTCGCCGCCACCTTCGCCGTCGGCAGCGGCCTCGCCGGCCTCGGCGGCGCGCTGGGGGCGGAGATCCTCGGCGTCGACCCGACCTTTCCGCTGAAATACATGATCTATTTCCTGATCGTCGTGACGGTCGGCGGCACCTCCAGCCTGACCGGCCCGTTCCTGGCCGCGCTGCTGCTCGGCATCGCCGACGTCGCCGGCAAGTACTATGTCCCGGCCCTCGGCTCCTTCGTCATCTACACGGTGATGATCGTGGTGCTGCTGCTGCGGCCGCAGGGTCTGTTCGCCCGCGGAGGCAACCGGTGACGGCCGCCCCGCTCTCCGCCTCGGCCGCACAGATCTCCCCGGCCGCATCGCGCGCCCGCTGGCGGCTGCCGGAGTTCCTGTTCTGGCTGGCCGCCCTGGCCGCGCTCTTCCTGCTGCCGGACCAGCATCTGATCCTGAACGAGATCGCGATCCTGGCCCTGTTCGCGCTCTCGCTCGACCTGATCCTCGGCTATGCCGGCATCGTCTCGCTCGGCCACGCCGCCTTCTTCGGCCTCGGCGCCTATGTCGCCGGCCTGCTGACCATCCATGTCGCCGGCGAGCCGCTGCTGGGCCTCGCGGCCGCCGCAGTCGCCGGGGCCGTGCTGGGCTTCGCCACCGGCTTCCTGGTGCTGCGCGGCTCCGACCTCACCCGGTTGATGGTGACACTCGGCGTCTCGCTGCTCTTGTTCGAGATCGCCAACCGGGCGGCCGGGCTGACCGGCGGGGCCGACGGGCTGAACGGCATGGCGGTCGGCCCGATCCTCAGCCGGTTCGAGTTCGACCTGTTCGGCACCACCGCCTATGCCTACAGCCTGGCGGTGCTGTTCGTGCTGTTCCTGTTCGCCCGGCGGGTGGTGCATTCGCCCTTCGGCCTGTCGCTGAAGGCGATCCGCGACAACCGGCTGCGCGCCGCCGCGGTCGGGGTGCCGGTGGCTAGGCGGCTGGTCGGCGTCTACACGCTGTCCGCCGCCTATGCCGCGGTCGCCGGGGCCCTCTTGGCCCAGACCACGCAGTTCGTCTCGCTCGACGTGTTCGACTTCCATCGCTCGGCCGATGTGCTGCTGGTGCTGGTGATCGGCGGCGCCGGCTACCTCTATGGCGGGCCGATCGGCGCCGTGCTGTTCCGCTTCCTGCAGGACTGGATCTCCGGCCTGACGCCGCAATACTGGTCGTTCTGGCTGGGCGCCTTCCTGGTGCTGCTGGTGCTGGTCGGCCGCGACCGGCTGGTGCAGGGCGTGCGCCGGCCGATCGCCGCCCTGCTCTCCCGCTTCGGAGGCGGGCGATGACCGTGGCGCTGGAGACCATCGGCCTGATGAAGCGCTTCGGCGGCCTGGTCGCCACCAACGACGTGTCGCTGCGCATCGAGGTCGGGGCGCGGCACGCGCTGATCGGCCCGAACGGCGCCGGCAAGACCACCTTCGTCAACCTGCTGACCGGCGTGCTCACGCCCAGCGGCGGCCGGGTGCTGCTGGGCGGCGAGGACATCACCGGGCTGAAGCCGCACCTCCGGGTCCGCCGCGGCCTGGCCCGCACCTTCCAGATCAACCAGCTGTTCCCGGAGATCACGCCGCTCGACACCATCGGCCTCGCCGTGGCCGAGCGCCTGGGCCGCGGCGGCGACTGGTGGCGCGTGGCCGGCGGCAAGGCCGAGGTGCTGGACGAGATCCTGGCCGTCGCCGAGCGCTTCCGCCTGACCGACGTGCTGCAGGAACGCACCGCCACCCTGGCCTATGGCAAGCAACGCCTGCTGGAGATCGCCACGGCCTTCGCCTGCCGGCCGCGTGTCCTGCTGCTGGATGAGCCTGCGGCCGGCGTGCCGGAGGCGGAGCGGCAGGAATTGCTGGCCACCATCGCCGAGCTGCCGCAGGACGTCTCGGTGCTGCTGATCGAGCACGACATGGACCTGGTGTTCAGCTTCGCCGACCGGATCTCGGTGCTGGTCAACGGCGCGCTGCTGACCGAGGGCCCGCCCGACGCCATCGCCGCCGACCCGCAGGTGCGCGCCGTCTATCTCGGGGAGGCGGTCGATGGCTGAGCTGCTGGCCCTGCGCGACCTCGTCGCCGGCTATGGCGAGGCCGTCGTCGTCTCCGGCGTGTCGCTGAGCCTGGCCGAGGGCGAGGCCTTGGCCCTGCTCGGCCGCAACGGCACCGGCAAGACCACGCTCCTGAACAGCATCATCGGCGTCACCCGCCGCTTCGGCGGCACCGTCGCCCTGGACGGGCGCGACCTGACCCGGGCGCGGCCGGAGGACCGGGCGCTGGCCGGGATCGGCTGGGTGCCGCAGGAGCGCAACATCTTCAAGTCGCTGACGGTCGAGGAGAACATGACCGCAGTGGCCCGCCCCGGCCCGTGGACGCCGGAGCGCGCCTACGCTCTGTTCCCGCGGCTGAAGGAGCGGCGCGGCAACCTGGGCAGCCAGCTGTCGGGCGGCGAGCAGCAGATGCTGGCCATCGCCCGCGCTTTGATGCTGAATCCGAAGCTGCTGCTGCTGGACGAGCCGACCGAGGGGCTGGCGCCGATCATCGTCGAGGAGCTGCTGGCGGCGCTGAAGCGCATCCTGCGCGACGAGGGCGTCGCGGCTGTCGTGGTCGAGCAGCACGCCCAGAAGATCCTGTCCGTCACCGACCAGGCGGTGATCCTGGAGCGCGGCGCCATCGTCCATGCCGCGCCCAGCGCCGCCCTGAAGGCCGACGAGGCCGCCCTGACCCGCCATCTCGGCGTGACCCGCAAGGGTCCGCACGCCTGACCCAAGGAGGAACCCCGATGCCGCGCCAGACCCCGCCCTTCCGCGCCGACATGGTCGGCAGCCTGCTGCGCACCGCCCCCTTGAAGGCCGCCCGCGCCCAGCACGAGCAGGGCGCCATTTCGGCCGGCGAGCTGCGCGCGGTCGAGGACCAGGAGATCCGAAAGATCATCCGCCGGCAGGAGGAGATCGGGCTGCAGGCCGTCACCGACGGCGAGTTCCGCCGCGCCTTTTGGCATTTCGATTTCCTCGAGCATCTCGACGGCGTCGAGGGCTACTGGGCCGATCACGGCATCCAGTTCCAGGGCGCCCAGGTGAAGCCCAAGGGCATCCGCGTGACGGGCAAGCTCGGCTTCTCCGGCCACCCTATGCTGGAGCATTTCCGCTTCCTGAAGGCGAACACCGCCCGGGTGCCGAAGATGACGATCCCGTCGCCCAGCATGCTGCACTATCGCGGCGGACGGCAGGTGATCGACGCGGCGGCCTATCCCGAGATGGAGGAATTCTACGCCGATCTCGGCCGGGCCTATGCCGGCGCCGTGGCCGCCTTTGCCGCCGAGGGCTGCCGCTACCTGCAGCTCGACGATGTCAGCTTCGCCTATCTTTGCGACCCGGATCAGCGGCGGATGCTGGCCGAGCGCGGCGACGACCCGGTGAAGCAGCCGGGGATCTATGCCGGCATGCTGAACGCCGCCATCGCCGGCCGGCCGAAGGACATGACCATCACCATGCATCTCTGCCGCGGCAATTTCCGCTCCACCTTCATCGCCTCGGGCGGCTATGAGCCGGTGGCCGAGCGGCTGTTCAACGAGATCGCCGCCGACGGCTATTTCATGGAATGGGACACCGAGCGCGCCGGCGGGTTCGAGCCGCTGCGCTTCCTGCCCAAGGGCAAGACCGTGGTGCTGGGCCTCGTCACCTCCAAGACCGGCACGCTGGAGAAGAAGGACGACATCAAGCGCCGGATCGACGAGGCGGCGAAGTTCGTCGACCTCGACCAGTTGTGCCTCAGCCCGCAATGCGGCTTCGCCAGCACCGAGGAGGGCAACATCCTGGCCGAGGACGAGCAATGGGCGAAGCTGGCGATGATCGTGGAGATCGCCCGGGAGGTGTGGGGGTAGTCCTCCTTCGTCATGGCGAGGCGCGCAGCGCCGTGGCCATCCAGGGCCGCTCGCACCGGCATCGGGTAGGAGGGGGCCTT
>NZ_JASATH010000050.1:0-43321 GCF_038440215.1 Inquilinus sp. OTU3971
GTGAGATATCCGGGCTATCTCCGTTCGGCGAGAAGCGCAGTCAGCCGGGAAAATGGCCTTTTCCCATGGCGACCCATCCGGGCGACCGCTATAAGCCGGTCATGACTCAGGATAAGATCGCCACGGCCCAGCTTTCCAGCATGACCGGCTTCGCCCGCAAGGAGGGCGGCGTCGAGGGCATATCCTGGGTGTGGGAGGCGCGCAGCGTCAACGGCAAGTCGCTCGACCTCCGCCTGCGCACCCCGGCCGGCTTCGAGCGGCTGGAAGTGGCGGCGCGGGTCGAGCTGGCCAAGCGCTTCCGCCGCGGCAACGTCACCCTCAACCTGTCGCTCGGCCGCAGCGAGGCGGCGCCGCAGCTGCGCATCAACCGCGAGGTGCTGGACCAGCTGATCGCGCTGGTGCGAGAGGTCAACGGCGACAGCGCGCCGGTCCAGGTCGACGCGCTGCTCGGCGTGCGCGGCGTGGTCGAGAACGGCGACTCCGCCTCGGCCGAGCTGAACGGTGCCGTCGAGGCCGAAGCCGGGGCGGCGATCGCGCCGCTGCTCGACGACCTGCTGGCGACGCGACTGGAGGAGGGCGAGCGCCTGCGCGACGTCCTGGCCGGCCAGATCTACCAGATCACCGAGCTCGTCGGCCAGGCCCGGGCCTCCGCCGCCGCCCAGCCGGAGGCGCTCAAAGCGCGGCTCAAGGCCCAGCTCGACCTGCTGCTCGACGCTCGGCCGCCCTTGGCCGAGGACCGGCTGGCGCAGGAGGTGGCGGTGCTGGTCGGCCGCTGCGACGTGCGCGAGGAGCTCGATCGGCTCGACGCCCATATCGGCCAGGCGCGTGGCCTGCTCGCCGCCGGCAGCGGCGTCGGGCGCCGGCTTGATTTCCTGTGCCAGGAGTTCAACCGGGAAGCCAACACGCTGTGCTCGAAGGCGGCGGATGTGGCGCTGACCCGGATCGGCCTCGACCTCAAGGCCGTGATCGAACAGTTCCGCGAGCAGATCCAGAACATCGAATGACCACGGATATTCCTCGGCGCGGGCTCATGCTCGTCCTGTCCTCGCCCTCGGGGGCGGGGAAGACCTCGATCACCCGGGCCGTGCTGGCGCGGGACCCGAACCTGACGATCTCGGTCTCGGTCACCACCCGCGCCCAGCGGCCGGGCGAGATCGACGGCACGCACTACCACTTCATCGATCAGGCGGCCTATGACGCCATGGTCGCCAATGACGAGCTGCTCGAGCGTGCCAAGGTCTTCGGCCACGGCTACGGCACGCCGCGCGCGCCGGTCGAGGCGGCGCTGGCCGCCGGCCGCGACGTCATCTTCGACATCGACTGGCAGGGCACCCAGCAGCTGGCACAGAAGGCGCGGACCGACCTAGTCAGTGTCTTCGTCCTGCCGCCGACGGTGGAGGCGCTGGAGCAGCGGCTGCGCGCCCGCGCCCAGGACAGCGACGAGGTAATTGCCGGACGCATGGCCAAGGCGGCGGACGAGATGAGCCACTGGCCGGAATACGACTACGTGATCGTCAACCGGGATCTTGATGCCAGCATCGCCCAGGTGCAGGCGATCCTGGCGGCGGAACGGCTGCGCCGCAGCCGCCAGACCGGCCTGCCGGACTTCGTCCGCTCGCTGCAGGCCAAGCTTTAGCGGGCGAAGCCATACTTCCGCCGGGAAATGGACTAATCGCGGACACGTTTTGAATACAATATAGCGCTATCTGCTTTACTTCGATATTCATATTTCGTTTTCGCGATCGCGCGGTGTCGTGACGAGCGGCTTCGCCTTTTCGTCCTCTCCATTGCACGAGGGATTTCAGCCATGCCTATTACCGGTCGCGACTGGGAAATTCATATCGTCCGGTCGCGTGAGGAGACGCGCGTCGGGAAGGCTTTTGCCCGCACCGTCGGCAGCTACCAGGTGTTCCACAACGGGACCGCGGTCGCGCAGCTGAGCGGCACCATGGTCGAGCGGCAGGGGCCGGGCGACAACACCAGCACCGGCGTGTCGAAGCATCGCAGGGTGGCCGCCGGAACCTATGAGCTCCATACCCATGACGGGGCCAGCAACAACAAGTACATGACGATCGGCTATTCTCCGTCCGCTCAGATCAACAAGCTTCCGAAACCGGCCCTGCGGCTGTCGCCGACCGGATCCAGAACCGGCATCCTGATCCATCCGGCGAACGGGTATCTGGCAAGCATCGGCTGCCTCAACCCGGCCTCCGCCCTCAACGGTCCGAACGACAACATCCAGTGGAGCGACAGCCGGTCCCGCGTGATCGCGCTGATCGACGACCTGAAGGCGTTCCTCGGCAGCCAGTTCCCGGCCTCAAACAACAAGAAGATTCCCCGCTGCCAGTGCGTCATCGATGGCGAGCCTTGAGGAGGGGTTGCCATGACACAGCGTCTCCGGCAGGCACCCTCGGCCGTCGCCGCGGCCATCGTGTCGATGCTCGTCGCGGGGTGCCAGGGCTCGCAACCGGCCATGCCGGCCTCGGTGCCGGAGGCCCCGGCCACCACGCGGGTCATATTCGGCGCCGCCCCGGGCAGCATTCCCCGGGGTGTCCCGGTCGATGAGGAGTATCGTCGCGAGTTCGAACGCTGCGACCGGGAGAACATCTTTCGGAACCAGCTTATGACCGGGTTCCGGCGGTGCAGTGGGGATCCGAATCGGCTGACCGCGCTCGACCGCCTCGATGACGGCACGATCTCCTTCGATGCCAAGCTCGGGCTCGACATCGATGGCGGCTTCAAGGCACTGACCGATCCCGGGCTGACCGATCTGAGAGACACCTCCTACCGGTATCCGGACGGCAGTTCCGTCTATTCGGACACGGTGCCGTATGTGGTCATCCCGCAGGGTAGCGACTTCTCCCGTCTCACCGGGATTCAGATCGGGGATATCGGCGTCGTCCTGGATGGCTCCAAAGCCATTCCGATCCTGGTCGCCGATCGCGGGCCGGCCAACAAGATCGGGGAAGGGTCGATCGCGCTGTTCGAAGCGATCGGTGACAGCCGCTGCCGGACGTGGCAGGACCCGGATCGCAAGACCCGCTGCAGCGACATTCGCGACGCGAGCCTGAACCGCAATGTCCGATACCTGCTCTTCCCGAATTCGAAGATAGCAGGCCTGACGCCGCAGACCGTGAATCAGCGCGTGGCCGAGGAAGCGTTGCGGCGATTCGAGACGCTGAAGGCTGCAGCGCCAGGGCCCTGACGGTCGCCGGGCTCTGGGTCAGCTCCGCCGCGCGACCGCCTGGGCCAGGCGGACGAAACCGGCGATGTCGATCTCCTCGGCCCGCGCGGTCGGCGGCAGGCCCGCCTCGACCAGCAGCGCCTCGGCCTCGCCCAGGCTGCGCAGGCTGGCGCGCAGCATCTTGCGGCGCTGGCCGAAGGCGGCGGCGGTGACCGTCTCCATCGTCGCGAAGGGCACGTCCTCCCGATCGGGACGGGGGCGGAAGCGGACCACGGTCGAATCGACCTTCGGCGGCGGTGTGAAGGCGCGGGCCGGCAGGGTCAGCAGCGGATCGACCTCGGCGCACCATTGGGCGATCACCGACAGCCGGCCATAGGCGTGGCTGCGCGGCTCGGCCACCATCCGGTCCGCCACCTCCTTCTGGAACATCAGCGTCAGCGACCGGAACTCGTCGATCCGGCGCAACCAGCCGATCAGCAGCGGCGTCGCTACATTGTAGGGCAGGTTGGCGATCACGGCGCGGGGCGCCGGCACCAGGGCCAGGATGTCGGTCTTCAGCGCGTCGGCCTCGACGACCCGCAGCCGGTCGCCGGCGACGGCCGCCAGTTCCTCCAGCGCCGGCTGGAAGCGCCGGTCGCGCTCGATCACCGTGACGCTGTCGGCGGCGGAGGCCAGGAGGGCCCGGGTCAACCCGCCCGGGCCCGGCCCGATCTCGACCACATGCACGCCGGCCAGGTCGCCGGCCTCGCGGACGATCCGGGCGGTGACGTTGAGGTCGAGCAGGAAGTTCTGGCCGAGCGACTTCTTGGCCGCCAGGCCGTGCCGCGCGATCACGTCGCGCAGCGGCGGCAGGGCGGCGATCGCGTCGCGAAGGGCGTCGCCGGACAGGGTCAGAGACCCGTCAGAGCCGGATGTCGATATAGGCGTTGCCGCGCAGGTCGCGCAGCAGCCGACGCTGCATCATGTCGATCTTCTGGTCGGCCAGGCCGCCGCGAATCTGATCGCGGTCGACGCCGTCGGTCGGGGCATCCTGGCGGGAGCAGACCATCATCACGGCGACGCCGTTCGGCACGCGCAGCGGCGAGCTGACCTGGCCGTCGGGCAGGGCGCTGACCACCTGGCGCATCGCGTCGGGCAGACGGTTGAGCATGACGTCGCCCAGATCCGGGTTGGCGGTCACGCCCAGCTCCTTGGCCTTGGCTTGGAAGGCTTCGCAGCCGTTCACGCTGGAGAAGTCGTTGCGCATCTGCGAGACCACCGTCTCGACCCGGTTGCGCGGCGCGGTCGGCGGCACCGGGACAACGATCTGGTTCAGCCGGACCTTGACGCCGGCCGAGGTGTTGGCGTTGACGGTGCGCTTGTCGCGCAGCAGCAGGATGTTGTAGCCGCCGAGGGTGCGGATCGGGTCCGACACCTGGCCCTGCTGCATGGTGCCGAGCACCTGGTCGAGCGCGGGTTCGAGCTGCCCGGCCAGCACCCAGCCCATGTCGCCGCCGCTCTGAGCGCCGGCGGCCTGGCTGAACTGACGGGCCACGGCGGGGAAGGGGGCGCCGCGCCGGATTTCGGAGACCAGCCGGTCGGCCAGGGCCTTGACCTGGCCTTCGCCGGCATCCTGGTCGACCGCCAGGAAGATCGAGGCGACCAGATACTGCGGCTTGCCCTGGTTGGCCTTCAGCCGCTCCACCACCTCGTCGATCTGGGTGTCCGAGACCTCGACCTGGGAAAGGAAGCGGCGCTGGATCAGCTGGCGCCAGGCGAGCTGGGCCCGCACCTGGTCCTCCAGCGCGGTCTGTGGCACGCCGGTGGACTTCAGCATGGTGAACAGCTGCTGCGTCGACATCTTGTTCTGGCCGGCGATCGCCGCCAGCGCCCGGTCCACATCCTGGTCCGCAACGGCGATGCCGGCGCGCTTGGCCTCCTGGCCCTGCAGCTTCTCGTCGATCAGCAGGCGCAGCACCTGGGGCAGCAGCCGCTGCTGGGCGTCCGGAGTCGCCGGCAGGCCGCTGCTCATCAGCGCCAGCCGCATGCGCATCTGCAGGTCGGCCACGGTGATCACATCGTCATTGACCACCGCGGCGATGGTGCCGACGGCGGATGCCGGGGCGGGACGGGTCTGCGCCATGGCCGCGGGAACGGCGAGGGAGGTGATGGCCAGGATCAGGGCGACGATCGGGGCCGACAGGCGACGGATCATGAGGGCGACACGGCCTCGCTGTTGAAAGGCGCAGATACAGCACGTGACTTTGGCCGACTCAAGGCAAAAGCGGCCGAATCCATAATGGGCTAACCATCCTCGAGATGGAGCAGCGCGGCGACGCCGAACAGGAGGGCGACGCCGGAGGTGGCCCAGGCCGCCATCGGCACCGGCAGGGTGCCGGCCCGGCCGAGCGCCGCCACGATGTCGCCGAGCACGAAGATCGAGAAGCCGGTGACGATGGCGCCGACGATCATCAGCACGGTGTCGACCCGGCGCCCGGGCCGCAGGCTGAAGGCCGCGGCCACCAGGATCATCGCCGCCATCAGCAGCGGCTGCGACAGCAACCCCTGATAGGCGATGCGGTAGCGGGTCGAGGAGAAGCCGGTGGCCTCGAGGTTGCGGATATAGTCCGGCAGGTCCCAGAACGAGATGGTCTGCTGCGACGCGAACCGCTCCTGGATCCCGTTGCGGGTCAGGTTGCTTGCGATCGAGGTGGTGTCGACATGCTCCGCCGGCGTCTCGCCCTTCATCACCCAGGCGTCGCTGATCACCCATCTGCCGTCCTGCAGCTGGGCGCTGGCGGCGTCGATCCGGCCGCGATAGGTCTCGTCCGGGTTCAGCAGCAGGAACATCGCGCTCTGCAGCTGGTCGCCATTGCTGCCGACCTTCTCGGCATGGATGACGACGATCCCGCTCTCGTCCTTCTGGCGCAGCCAGAAGCCGGTTCTCGCCACTTTCATGACGTCGCCGGTGCCACCCAGGAAGTCGAGGTCCAGGCGCTCGAAACGGCTGTACATCGCCGCCGAGATCGGGTTGACGACCGTGATCTTGAGCACGCCCAACACCATCGCCGTGGCGATCACCGGCGCCAGGAACTGCCAGGCCGACAGGCCGGCGGCGCGGGCGACCACCAGCTCGCGGCTGCGGGTCATGCGCCAGAAGGTCACCATCGCCGCGATCAGCACGGCGAAGTGGAACAGGATCTCGATGTCGCTCGGCAGCTTGAAGGCGGCCAGGGTGAACGCCAGGCTGACCGGCAGCTCGGGGATGGAGCTGACCTGGCGCACGAACTCGACGAATTCGAACACCGCGATCACGCCGCTCAACACCAGCAGCACGGCCATGAACCAGAACAGGAACTGCCGCACGATATAGGCGTAAAGGGTGGGGGAACGGAGCATCGGGTGCGGTTGGCCTGTGGTGCCGAAGGCGGGTTGGGCAGATCTTCTACCTCAGACGGCCCGCCGCCGCGACCATCAAGGAGTCGCAGCCGAGCGGTGCGGGCCGTTTCGACCGGTGACGGCTGTGAAACCCGCTGTTACCTTGCAGGTTCCGCCGCCTTGGCCGCGGCCATCGGAAATCGCCCGGAAGACGACAAGATGCAGATCTCCTTCGCCTCGCCCGCTTCCGTGGAAGCCGGCGCCCTGGTGCTCGGCGTGTTCGCCGACGGTGTTCTCTCCGCCGCCGCCGCCGCGGTCGACAAGCGGTCGAAAGGGGCGTTGTCGCGGGCGCTGAAGGCGGCACCGAAGTTCAAGGGCGGCCGCGACGAGACGCTGGCGCTGTACGGCATCGCCGGCGCCGATCAGATCGTGCTGTTCGGCCTCGGCAAGCCGGAGGAAGTCGACGCGGTCCGGCTGCAGCGGGCGGGCGGCGCCGTCGCCGCGCTGCTGAACCAGGCCCGGATCAGCGAGGCGACGGCCCAGTTCGAGGGCATCGCCCTTGCCGGCCAGGGCGCGGGGGCCGCAGCCGCCGAATTCGCGTTCGGCGTCCGGCTGCGGGCCTGGCGCTTCGAGCGCTACCACACCAAGGAGAAGCCCGAGGCCAAGCCGACGCTGAAGAGCCTGACGGTGCAGACCGGCGAGGTCGCGGCGGCGAAGAAGGCCTTCGCCCGCGCCGATGCGGTGGCCCAGGGCGTGTTCCTGACCCGCGAGCTGGTGTCGGAGCCGGCCAACATCCTCCATCCCGAGAACTTCGCCGCCAAGGCCAAGGAGCTGGCGGATCTCGGCGTCGAGGTCGAGATCCTGGGCGAGAAGCAGATGCGCAAGCTCGGCATGGGCGCGCTGCTCGGCGTCGGCCAGGGCTCGGCGCGCGAGAGCCAGCTGGTGGTGCTGCAGTGGAAGGGCGCCGGCGGCAAGCGCAAGGACGAGGCGCCGATCGCCTTCGTGGGCAAGGGCGTCACCTTCGACACCGGCGGCATCTCGCTCAAGCCCGGCCAGGGCATGTGGGACATGAAGTGGGACATGGGCGGCGCCGGCGTGGTCACCGGGCTGTTCAAGGCGCTGGCGCTGCGCAAGGCCAAGGTCAACGCGGCCGGCGTGCTCGGCCTGGTCGAGAACATGCCGTCCGGCGACGCGCAGCGGCCGGGCGACATCGTCACCTCGATGTCCGGCCAGACCATCGAGGTCTGGAACACCGACGCCGAGGGCCGGCTCGTGCTGGCCGACGCGCTCTGGTACACGCAGGACCGGTTCAAGCCGAAGGCGATGGTCAACCTCGCCACCCTGACCGGCGCGGTCATCATCGCGCTGGGCACCGACCATGCCGGGCTGTTCGCCAATGACGACGCGCTGGCCGAGAAGCTGACCGCCGCCGGCAAGGCGGTCGAGGAGAAGCTGTGGCGCCTGCCGCTGGGCGACGCCTATGACAAGCAGATCGACAGCGACATCGCCGACATGAAGAACATCACCGGCAGCCGCGACGCCGGGTCGATCATCGGCGGGCAGTTCCTGCAGCGCTTCGTCAACAAGGTGCCCTGGGCCCATCTCGACATTGCCGGCACCACCTGGTCCAGCAAGGACACGCCGACGGTGCCGAAGGGCGCCACCGCCTTCGGCGTGCGGCTGCTGGAGCGCTTCGTGACCGACAATTACGAGGGCTGATGGCCGAGATTCGTTTCTACCATCTGACCGCGCGGACGTTCGAGCAGACACTGCCGGTGCTGCTCGACCGGACGCTGCAGCGCGGCTGGCGCGCCGTGGTCAGCGTCGGCTCGGAGGAGCGGGTGGAGAGCCTGGCCGGCCATCTCTGGACCTACTCCAAGGAAGGGTTCCTGCCGCACGGCACCAAGCGCGACGGTTTCGCCGAGGAGCAGCCGGTCTGGATCAGTGACCGGGTGGAGAACCCGAACGCCGCCCAGGTGCTGTTCCTGGGCGACGGCGCGGAGTCGGACGGCGACGGCGCCTTCGCCATGGTCTGCGACCTGTTCGACGGCAACGACCCGGAGGCGGTGCAGGCCGCCCGCGGCCGCTGGAAGCGGTTGCGGGACGCCGGCCACACCCTGGTCTACTACCAGCAGGACGAGGGCGGGGCCTGGAGCGAGAAGCAGCGGGTGGGCGGGTGACGCCGCGCACGGCGCTGTGGCTCGCGGTCGCCCTCTGTGCCCTGCTGGTCCTCGTGCCGGGGATCGATCTCGTCGTTTCCGGCTGGTTCTACGCCCCCGGCAGCGGCTTCGCCTGGGACAGCGCGCCGCTGGCGGAGGCGATCCACGAGTTGGTGCAGATCCTGGTCCGCACCGCCGCCGTGCTGCTGCTGCTCGCCGCGGGCTGGACCTGGCTGCGGCAGCGGCGGCTGTTCGGCCTCGATGCGCGGCGCTGGACCTTCCTGGCCCTGGCGCTGGCGGTCGGGCCGGGGCTGGTGGCCAACGCCGTGCTGAAGGACCATTGGGGTCGGGCCCGGCCGCGGCAGGTCGAGGCCTTCGGCGGCAGCGCTGTGTTCACGCCGCCGCTGATCCCGGCCGGCCAGTGCAGCCGCAACTGCTCCTTCGTCGCCGGCGATCCGACGGTCGGTTTCGTCGTGCACAGCGTCGCCTATGTCGTGCCGGCGCGGCGGCGGCGCCGGATCTTCTGGGCATCGATGGCACTGGGCGGCATGCTCGGCCTGCTGCGCATCGGCATGGGCGGGCATTTCTTCAGTGATGTGGTCTTTGCCGCCTTTGTCACTCTCCTGGTCAGCGCCGGGCTGCACGCCCTGCTGTTCGACCGCTGGAGTACGGCCGCGGCCTGGCGCGACTTCACCCGCGGCCTGATCCGCTGGCCGGAGCCGGGGTGAGCCGGAGGACCTATCCGGCCAGCGCCTGCGCCGCCTCCAGCTTGCCGTTGGCTTCCAGCCAGGCTTCCTCGGCGGCGTCCAGCTTGCTCTGCACGTCGTGCAGCGCGATCTGCTGTTCGGTCGCTGCGGCCGGGTTGCTGTAGAGCGCGGTGTCGGCCAGCTTCGCCTCGATTGCCTTCTTCTCCCGCTCCAGCCCCTGGATCCGCTTCTCGATCTCGCGGATCGCCAGGCGCAACGGGGCCAGCTGGGCGCGGGCCTCGGCGGCGGCGCGGCGCTGCTCCTTGCGGTCGGCCTGGCTCAGCTTCTCCGCCTGCCGCCCGGCGCGCTCCTGCCGGCGCTGTTCGTTCAGCAGACGGCGGTAGTCGTCGAGGTCGCCCTCGAAGGGGCTGACCGCACCGTCCTTGACCAGCAGAAGCCGGTCGGCGGTCAGCTCGATCAGATGCGGATCGTGGGTGATCAGCACCACGGCGCCGTCATACTCGTTCAGCGCCTGCACCAGCGCCTGGCGGCTGTCGACGTCGAGATGGTTGGTCGGCTCGTCGAGCAGCAGCAGCTGCGGCGCCTCGCGTGCCATCAGGGCCAGCAGCAGCCGCGCCTTCTCTCCGCCCGACATGTCGCCGATCCGGGTCTCCGACCGGCGCTGGACGAAGCCGAAGCGGCCGAGATGGGCGCGGATCTTCTCGTCGGTCGAATTCGGCATCACCCGCCGCGCCTGGGCGATGGCGTTCAGCGACAGGTCGAGCTCTTCGGCCTGGTGCTGGGCGAAATAGCCGACCTTGAGCTTGTTCGACTTGCGTAGCTGCCCGGCCATCGGCTGCAGCCGGCCGGCGAACAGCTTGACCAGGGTCGACTTGCCGTTGCCGTTGGCACCCAGGAGCGCGATGCGGTCGTCCATGTCGATCCGCATGTCCAGATTCTTCAGGACCGGCCGCTCGTCATAGCCGACGGTCACCTTGTCCAGCACCAGGATCGGCGGCGCCAGCTCCTCCGGCGGCGGGAAGTCGAAGCTGATCGACTGGCCCTCGACCAGGGCCACGATCGGCTCCATCTTCTCCAGCGCCTTGACCCGGCTCTGCGCCTGGCGGGCCTTGGTGGCCTTGGCCTTGAACCGGTCGATGAAGCTCTGCATGTGGGCGCGCTGGGCGATCTGGCGCTTCTGCAGCGCCGCCAGATGCTCCAGCCGCATGCGGCGCGTCTGCTCGAACTGGTCGTAGCCGCCGGTGTAGGCGGTCAGCTTCGCGTTCTCGAGATGGATGGTGGTGTCGACCACGCGGTTCAGCAGGTCGCGGTCGTGGCTGACCATCAGGATGGTGTGCGGATAGGTCTTCAGCCAGGTCTCGAGCCACAGCGTCGCCTCGAGGTCGAGGTGGTTGGTCGGCTCGTCGAGCAGCAGCAGGTCGGGCTGCAGGAACAGCGTCGCCGCCAGGGCCACGCGCATGCGCATGCCGCCCGACAGGTCGCCGACCGGCCGGCCTTGCGCCTCGGTGTCGAAGCCGAGGCCGGCCAGGATGGTGGCGGCCCGGGCCGGGGCGGTGTGGGCGTCGATATCGGCCAGGCGGGTGTGGATCTCGCCGATCCGGTCGGGATCCTCGGCGGTCTCCGCCTCCTCCATCAGGGCGGCGCGCTCGGTGTCGGCGGCCAGCACGGTGTCGAGCAGGCTGGCCGATCCCTCCGGCGCGTCCTGGGCCACGCTGGCCATCCGCCAGCGCCCGGGATAGCTGATCTGGCCGCCGTCGAGCCCGATCTCCTTGCGGATCGCGCGCAGCAGCGTCGACTTGCCCGTGCCGTTGTGGCCGACGAGCCCAGCCTTGTGCCCGGCCGCCACCGACACCGAAGCGGAGTCGAGCAGCACGCGGCCGGCGATGCGGATGGTGATGTCCTGGATCTGAAGCATGGCGGCGGCGTCATAGCACGACCGGGCCGGATTCGGGCCTTCGGATTCGGCTTCGGTTGCCGGATCGGGGCGGCCCGTCTATAAGGCCGCGCAATTCCGATCGCCAACGCCTGAAAACCGAGGATCCAATGGCCGAGCGCACCCTGTCCATCATCAAGCCGGACGCCACCCGCCGCAACCTGACCGGCAAGATCAACGCCAAGTTCGAGGAGGCCGGCCTGCGCATCGTCGCGCAGAAGCGGATCCAACTGAGCCGCGCCCAGGCCGAAGCCTTCTACGGCGTGCACAAGGAGCGGCCGTTCTTCAACGACCTGTGCACGTTCATGATCTCTGGCCCGGTCGTGGTCCAGGTGCTGGAGGGCGACAACGCCGTGGCCCGCAACCGCGAGGTGATGGGCGCCACCAACCCGGCCAACGCCGCCCCGGGCACCATCCGCAAGGAGTTCGCGGAATCGATCGAGGCGAACTCGGTGCACGGCTCCGATTCGGCCGAGAACGCGGCGATCGAGATCGCCTTCTTCTTCGCCGGCACCGAGATCGTCGGCTGATCCGAAGCGCTTTCGGCCATCCCCGCTGCGGCGGGGATGGCTGGATGCCGCCTTCCGGGCAACAAAAAAGGCCGGTCCCGCGGGGACCGGCCTTTTTCGTGCCAAGGGCGGAAATCAGAGCAGGAACAGCGCCATGCCGATCAGCAGGATGGCGACGGCGACAATGCCCCAGGTGCTGAAGCGCACGAAGCTGGCATACATCTGCTTGCGCGAAGCCAGCAGCTCATCGGGAACCTGATTCGTGCCTTCGCTGGCCATCGCGCCCATCCTCGTCACGCTTTCGTATGTTTGCGATCGAGGCACCATTTACGGGTGCCCCCCGGCCTTGTCCAGTGAAATAGGGTTTAATTGTCGCAGCGTCTATTGGGCTTTGTGACAATTATCACAATGGGTTGCGGATCGCGCCTGCGGCGGCGTCCGCACCGGTGATCCGAACCCGCCCATCCTCGATCCGGACCCGCCCTTCGGCGACCCAGCGCAGGGCCATCGGATAGCAGCGATGCTCCTCCACCAGGATGCGCGCGGCCAGGCTGGCGGCGTCGTCGCCGTCGAGCACCGGCACTGCCGCCTGGACCAGGATCGGCCCGTCATCGACCACAGGGCGCACGATGTGCACGGTGCAGCCGGCGAGCCTGACCCCGGCGGCCAGCGCCCGCTCATGCGTGTGCAAGCCCGGGAAGGCGGGCAGCAGCGACGGGTGGATGTTGAGGATGCGGTCATGCCAGCGTCCGACGAAATCGGCGCTCAGCACCCGCATGAAGCCGGCCAGGCAGATCAGCTCGACCCCGGCGTCGCGCAGCGCCTCGTCCATTGCCGCCTCGAAGGCGGCCTTGGACGGATGGGCCTTGCGGTCGATCGTGGCGGTGGCGATGCCGCGCGCGGACGCGACGGCGAGCCCACCGGCACCGGGGATGTCGGACAGCACCAATGCGATCTCGGCCGGGAAGTCCGGCGCGTCACAGGCCTCGGCCAGGGCCGCCATGTTGCTGCCCCGGCCGGAAATGAGGACGCCGACCTTAACCCGAGGGTTCAGACGGCCCATGCCGCCTCCGTGCCCGCGATCGCCACGGAATGCCCGGCATCGGCGACGACCCGACCGATCCGACGCACCGTCTCGCCCTGGCCGGCCAGGATCGCCGACACCGCCTCGACCCGGTCCGGCGCCACGATCATCACCATGCCGATGCCGCAGTTGTAGGTGCGGGCCAGCTCGGCCGCGTTGAGGCCGCCCTGCGCCTTCAGCCAGCGGAACACCGGGGGCAGGGGCCAGGCGCCGGCGTCGAGGGCGACGCCCAGCCCGTCCGGCAGCACCCGCGGGATGTTCTCGGTCAGCCCGCCGCCGGTGATGTGCGCCAGGGCGTGGACGCCGCCGGCACGGATGGCCGCGAGGCTGCTCTTCACATAGATCCGGGTCGGGGTCAGGAAGGCCTCGCCGACCGTGGTGTCGTTGGCGAAGGGCGCCGGCGCGTCCCAGGCCAGCCCGGCTTCGGCGACGGTGCGGCGGACCAGCGAGTAGCCGTTGGAATGGACACCGGTCGAGGCCAGGCCCAGCACCACATCGCCGTCACGCACGTCGCGGCCGGTCAGCGCCTGGTCGCGTTCGACCGCGCCGACGGCGAAGCCGGCCAGGTCGTAGTCGCCGGCGGCATACATGCCGGGCATCTCCGCCGTCTCGCCGCCGATCAGGGCACAGCCGGCCTGGCGGCAGCCCTCGGTGATGCCGCGCAGCACGCCGCCGCCGACCGAGCGATCGAGCTTGCCGGACGCGAAATAGTCGAGGAAGAACAGCGGCTCGGCGCCCTGCACCACCAGGTCGTTGACGCACATGGCGACGAGGTCGATGCCGACCGTGTCGTGCCGCCCGGTCTCGATCGCCACCTTCAGCTTGGTGCCGACGCCGTCGGTGGCGGCGACCAGGATCGGATCGCGGAAGCCGGCGGCCTTGGGATCGAACAGCGCGCCGAAGCCGCCCAGCCCCTCCATCATGCCGCTCCGCCGCGTGCTCTCGGCCAGGGGCTTGATGTCGCCGACGAAGGCCTCGCCCTCGGCGATGTTGACGCCGGCCCGGGCATAGGCGTCGGAGCTGTCCTTGGGGTCGACCGGCGGGCACATGATGACCTCGCAGAGAGGGGTGCTATATAAAGGCGGATTATCCGTGCGGATGGGCGCGGACCATAGCGAAACCGGAAGGCATTGCAATGATGCTTCGCATCGGATCGACCCTGGCTGTGGCGGCCGCGCTTCTCTGCGCCGGGCTGGTGCCGGTGCGTGCCCAGACCCCGGGCGGCGCGCCGATCGCGGGCAGCGCCTCCGGCTATTCGGTCGACAATGTCGCGGTCGAGGCCAGCGCCGGGAACGCCACCGAGGCCCGCGCCAAGGCTTTCGCCCAGGGGCCGCGCAAGGGGCTGCAGCAACTGCTGCAGCAGATCGGCGCCGATCCAAACCGCGTCTCCGGCATGTCCGACGCCGACGTCGAGCGGCTGGTGCAGAGCTTCCAGGTGAAGTCGGAGCAGGCCTCGCCCGGCCACTATTCCGCCAATCTGGCCTACACCTTCCGCAGCTCCGGCGTGCAGCAGCTGCTGGCCGGCGGCTCGCAGGACCACATCGCGACCCTTCCGGGCACTCCGCCGGGAACCCCACCGCAGCCTGGTGCCGCGCCGGGCTTCCAGGCGCGAGGCTCGGTCACCGTCACCGTGCCGATCGCGGCGCCGGCCGACTGGTACGACGTGCAGGGCCGGCTGACCCGCCTCGGCGGCGTGGTCTCGTCCTCCCTGCTCAGCCTGACGGCGCGACAGGCGGTGCTGGAGCTGCGCTTCCCCGGCGACCAGACCCAACTCAACCAGATCCTGGCGCAGCAGGGCCTGACGGTGCAGCAGGGCGCCCAGGCGCTCGAGCTGCACCGCGCCGGCGGACAGTAGCCCCGGCGTGACGACACCTTTGGCATCGAGGTCAGGCCCCTTGCGCCGTATGGTCCGATACCTGCCGAACCTGCTCAGCCTGGCACGGCTGGTCGTGGCCCCGGTCACCATCTGGCTGATCCTGGACGGCCGGCTGGTCACGGCCTTCTGGATGTTCTCGGCAGCGGCGCTGACCGATGCGATCGACGGCATCCTGGCCCGCTGGCTGCAGGCGCGCACGGCGCTGGGCAGCTATCTCGACCCGATCGCCGACAAGTCGCTGCTGGTCGGGACCTATCTGGCCCTGACCTGGACGGCGGAGCTGCCGGTCTGGCTGGTGGTGCTGGTGGTGGCGCGCGATATCGGCCTGGTGCTGGGCGTGGTGGTGCTGCACTTCGCCGGCCGTGGCACCCGCTCGCTGACCCCGTCGATGATCAGCAAGCTGAACACGGTGATGCAGATCGCGCTGGTGGTGCTGGTGATGGCCGCGCCCGGGCTGGATGTCGACGCCAGCGGCGTCATCGCGGTCCTGGTCTGGATCGTGGCCGGGACCACCACGCTGTCGGCGGTCGGCTATCTGCGCGAAACCGTCCGCCGCTTCTTCACCCCGGCCGGGGTGCATGCGTGAACGGCTCCACCCAAATCCGCTTCTGGCTGATCGGCTTCGTCGTCTTCTGCCTGCTGGTGTGGCTGCTGAGCGGCGTGCTGGCGCCGTTCGTCACCGGCATGATCATCGCCTATCTGCTCGACCCGGTGTGCCGGCGGCTGCAGGCGATGGGCATGGCGCGCTGGCTGGCGACCACGGTGCTGCTGCTGCTGTTCCTGGTCATCGCCGTCCTGGTGACGCTGATCATCCTGCCGATCCTGCTGAACCAGGTGACCGGGCTGCTCTCGGCCGTGCCCGACTACGTGGCCCGGGCCGCGACGCGGCTGCAGCCGCTGATCGCCGAGCTTCGCCACCGCGTGTCGGCGGCGAATTTCAACGAGATCCAGAAGGCGGTCAGCCAGTATGCCGGCAGCGCCGTGTCCTGGATCGGCACGGTGATCGGCAGCCTGTGGCAGGGCGGCATGGCGCTGATCGACCTGCTGTCGCTGGTCTTCATCACGCCCGTGGTCGCCTTCTACATGCTGCGCGACTGGGACCACATGATCGAGGTGATCGACCACAACCTGCCGGTGGCGCAGCGTGAGACCATCCGCGGCCTGGGCCGCGAGGTGAACCACACCCTGTCCCGCTTCATCCGCGGCCAGCTGATCGTCTGCCTGCTGCTGGGGCTGTTCTACGCCATCGCCCTGACCATCGTCGGGCTGAATTTCGGCCTGCTGGTCGGGCTGATGACCGGCCTCCTGTCGATCATCCCCTATGTCGGCTCGCTGGTCGGCCTGGTCAGCTCGATGGGCATCGCGTTCGTGCAATATGACGACTGGACGATGTGGGCCGTGGTGTTGGGCATCTTCGTGCTCGGCCAGTTCCTGGAGGGCAACTTCGTCACCCCGAAGCTGGTCGGCGAATCCGTCGGCCTGCATCCGGTCTGGGTGATCTTCGCGCTGCTCGCCGCCGGCAGCCTGTTCGGTTTCACCGGCGTCATGCTGGCGGTGCCGATGGCCGCCGTGATCGGTGTGCTGACGCGCTTCGCCCTGCACCGCTACCGGCAGAGCGCGCTGTACCGCCAGCCGCCCGCCGACCCGCCGGACATGGATCTCCCCACCGTTTCATGAGCAAAACTGCCAGCCCGGTGGCCCAGTTCGTCTTCGACCTGTCGCTGCCCCCCGCTTTGGGGCCCGAGGATTTTATCGTCGCCGAGAGCAACCGCGAGGCCGCGGGCTGGATCGCGCGCTGGCCGGGTTGGCCGGGACCGGTCCTGGCCCTGCATGGCGCGCCGGGAGCGGGGAAGAGCCATCTGCTCGGCATCTGGGCGCAGCGCGCCGGTGCCCGGATCCTGGCCGGCGACGCATTGGCCGCGACCGATCCGGCCGAGCTCGCCGCCGCCGGGGCGGTGGCGCTGGACGATGCCGATCGCGTGGCCGGCGACGCCGTGGCCGAGCGAGCGCTGTTCCACCTGCACAACCTGCTGAAGGAAGCCGGCGGCTTCCTGCTGCTGGCGGCGCGCGAGCCGCCGGCGCGCTGGGCCGTGGCTCTGCCGGACCTCGCCTCGCGACTGAAGGCGGCGCCGGCCGCGGGCCTCGGCGAACCCGACGACGTGCTGCTGGCGCAGGTGCTGGCCAAGCTGTTCGCCGACCGCCAGCTCGCGGTCGGGCCGGAGATCGTGCAGGCGATGCTGGCGCGGATGGAGCGCAGCTTCGCCGAGGCGCGCCGGCTGGTGGCCGAGATCGACGCCGCCAGCCTGGCCCAGGGCCGCTCGATCACCCTGCCGCTGGTGCGCGCGATCCTGGCCGAGCGGGGCTAGGCGACACTGTCGACATACCGGAAGGCGATCGGCGACAGGCGGGCGCCGGGGAAGCGGTGCAGCCCGGCGCGGCCGATCAGCCAGACATGGAAGAGGGGGCCGAGCAGCCCGCGGATGGCGGGGTCGAGCACGTCCAGGCCGCCGGTATAGGCGCCGAAGGCCGGCAGCACCAGGCGGTGCTCGTCGGCGACGAAGCAGCGCCCGGTCACCCGACCGGCGCGGCCGCTGATCGCCGCCTTCGGGTGGTAGTGGCCGGAGATCTCGCCGGACGCCCCTGGCCGGGCGGCGTGGCGGCAGACCAGGCCGTCGACCTGCAACTCCTCGGTTCGGTCGCCGGGCAGGGACCGCGGCAGGTCCGGATCGTGATTGCCCAGCACCCAGATCCAGTCCCGGCCTCGCGCCAGCCGCATCAGCGTCGCCAGGTCGTCGGCGGCGAGGCGGTCGGCCCCTTCCGAATCATGGAAGCTGTCGCCCAGCGCCACCACGACCGCCGGGTCCAGCCGGCCGATCGCGGCGCCGAGCCGGGCCAGGGTCGCGGTGCTGTCATAGGGCGGCAACAGGCGGTGCGAGCGCTGGGCCAGCGCCGTCGCCTTCTCCAGATGCAGGTCGGCGACCAGCAGCCAGCGCCGCTCCGCCCACCACAGCACGCCCGACGGGTCGGGCCGGAAGGCGTGGTCGCGGAGCGGGATGGTGCGGGTCGGCATCTCCCGGATGTAGCGCCGAACGGAGCCGTGGGGCAATGATCTTGTTCGATTTCTGTTCTCCGCTCCGCGGCCGGCGGAAATCTGCGTAGGGACCTCCACCCGGCAGCGTTCAAGGGGCCGTGATCCGGGAAATGCCGGGTGCCAAGCGGAGGAGACTGACTTCATGTCGATCATCAGAGGGGTCGCCATCGTCCTGGCCGCGACCGTCCTGGGCGGTGACGCCGGCCGGGCGCAGGAGCCGGGTCGATTCGCGGATCGGATGTTCGATCGGATCGACGCCGACCGCGACGGTGTCCTGACCCGGTCCGAGGTCCAGGCGGCACGCAGCCGCATGTTCGATCGGATCGACACCGACCGCGACGGCGCCCTGATCGCCGCCGAGGCCGAAGCGGCCCGGAACCAGGCCCGGGCGCGCACCGACGGGCGGTCCACACGCTTCGCCGGGATGCAGGGCGAGCGGCTGGCGGCGCTCGACCGGAACCGTGACGGCCGGGTCTCGCGCGACGAGTTCGTCGCCGGGACCGGCTGGTTCGATCGCCTGGACACCACCGGCCGCGGCGTCACCAAGGCGCAGCTCGCGGCCCTGATCAACCAGGCCCGCTGACGGCGGGCGAAAGGAGGGGATGATGACCAAGCTCGGCATAGTGGCGGTCGCGATGGGGCTTCTCTTGGTATCTGGGCCGACGAGCGCCGATGACTGGCCGCGAAGCCGGACCGGTCCGAATGGCGGAACCCGGACAATCACCGGACAGTGCGGCGGGCATTCCTGCAGCCGCACCGTCGACGTGACCGGTCCCGGTGGCCGGTCCTGGTCCCGCTCCCGAGGCGTGGTACAGGGCCCGTTCCGCAGCTACGGTTACCGCGCCGTCACCGGGCCTGCGGGCCGCGGCTA
Source organism: Inquilinus sp. OTU3971 (assembly GCF_038440215.1). Classification (NCBI taxonomy): domain Bacteria; kingdom Pseudomonadati; phylum Pseudomonadota; class Alphaproteobacteria; order Rhodospirillales; family Rhodospirillaceae; genus Inquilinus; species Inquilinus sp. OTU3971. Next base: position 18,772 of record NZ_JASATH010000050.1, read on the forward strand.
TGCGGTGGGCCGGGTCTGGCGGCGGTTCTGACGAATCGCGGAATGGCGGCATGGCTGAGGGGGTGGGCGAGGAGGCGTTGGCCGATGCCGATCTGCTGGCCCGCATTGCGGGCGAGGACCGGCGTGCCTTCACCACCCTCATGCGCCGCCATGGCGACAGGGTGCGGGGCCTGGCCCTGGGGTTCACGGGCCGGGCGGCGGAGGCCGACGACATCGTGCAGGAGGTCTTCCTGATGCTGTGGCGGCGGCCCGACGCCTGGACGCCCGGCCAGGCGGCGTTCACCACCTGGCTCTACCGCGTCGTCGCCAATCGCTGCCTCGATCGGGCGCGGCGGCAGCGTCTGCGACGCTGGCTGCCCTTCGCAGATGTGCCCGAGCCGACCGACGACGCGCCGACCGCCCTGGCTGCACTGTCCGACCGCGACCGCCTGGCGGCGGTCGGCCGGATGATCCGGACCTTGCCGGAGCGACAGCGTCTGGCGCTGCTGCTGGCCGTCCAGGGTGGGCGCAGCAATGCCGAGATCGCATCCATCCTGGGCATCAGCGAGGGTGCGACGGAACAGCTTCTGGTCCGTGCCCGGCGGACGCTGCGCGCCATGATCGAGGAGAGGGAGCCATGACCAGGGCCGAATTCGACGAGGCGCTGCTCCGCTTCGGGGCCGATCTCGACCGCTGGCCGCAGAAGCTGGCCGCATCCGCCCGACAGCTTTTGGGCCGGGACCCGGCGGCGGTGGAGATCCTGGCGCAGTTCGCCGCCTTCGAGGACACGGTCGGCGCCGCGATCCACCCGCCGCCCTTCGGCGCCGCCGAGATCGGCCGGATCCTTGCCGCCGTCGAGGCGGAAGAGGCGGGCTGGCGGCCGACATGGCGCTTCTGGGCTGCAAGCGCAGGGGCCTCGCTGCTGTCTCTCGCCGCCGGCGCCATGGTGATGCTGGCGACGCTGCCGGGCCGCGGCGATCTCGACATCGCCCTGTCCGTCCTCGGGCTGGTGGCCGGCCAGGGTGACATCGGAGGCCTGCTGTGACTGCGGCGCCGCGGCGGCGAACCACGCTCGTCCTGGCCATCGTCCTGGCGGCCTCGCTGTGCCTCAACCTGTTCCTGGGCGGTGCCTGGCTGGCCGGCCGCTGGTTCGAGCGGCGCATGGAGACGACCACCGCCTCGGTGATGCGGGCCTATCCGCCGGAGCTGCGGCGGGACGTGCTGCGCCGGCTGCTGCAGGACCGGGCGGAGCTGCGGTCGGCGGTCGGCGGCCTGCGCGAGGCCCGGCTGCGCATGTTCGCTCTGATGCGGGCCGACCCGCTCGACCGCGGCGCCCTGGACGCGGCCATGGCCGAGGTCCGGGCCAGGACCGGCGCGCTGCAGGCGTTGCTGCAATCCGCCCTTGCCGACACCCTGGCGGGGACTCCGGCCGAGGAACGCGCGAAGATTCTGCCACCCAACGCTGGCCTCGGCCTTCTCGACGACCGAGATCCCTGAATGCGGTCCGGGCGGTCAGGCTTTCGGCTCCAGGATCGCCCCGATCTCCTGCGCCTTGCGGTGGCCCAGCCAGAACAGCCCGGAGGCGAGCCCGACGAACAGGACCAGGAAGACCCAGAGCGCGGTCGCCAGATAGTCGTACATCGGGTCGGCGGCGGCCGGGCGGATCATCAGCAGTCCCAGCACCAGGATGAACAGCACGAAGCCGATCACGCTGAGATTGACGGCGTAGGTGTGCCAGGTCGCCAGCCGGCGGTACTCGATCCGGCATTCGACGATGGCGCGCTTCTGCGCCTCGTCGCCGGCGAATCGGTTCAGCTCGATCTTCTGGCGCAGTGCCAGCAGGTCGCGCAGCCACTGGCTGAGCTGGATGTAGAAGAAGCTGCCGACCAGGCCGGCCAGGGTCAGCAGCGGGCTGAGCAGCGACAGCGGGTTGGTCATGGCCGGCCCTCCCGGCCCAGCGCATCGAGCAGGGCCAGGATCGCCTCCGCCGTGATCGAGAACCAGGTCAGGGTGGGCGACGAGGGCTTCTTCGCCGGCGGTGCCGGCCGGTCGCCCTTGGTGATCGCCGCCGCAACGGTGTCGTAGAGGGTGACGAGCTCGTCATAGCCGCCGCGCGACAGGCTCAGCTCGAAGCGCTGCACCTGGGCCCGGCCAGCCTCGGCGGCGGCGCGGGCGTCGGTTTCGGTACGCTCCAGCACCTGGCGCAGCTCGGTCCGGGCGGCGGCCCGCCACTGCGCGGTGCGGCGGGCGCGCAGCAGCCGCGCCAGGTATTGCGCCCGCGGCAGGCCGAGCTGGTAGCGGGCATAGATCCGGTTCGCGTCCGGCTGCTCGTCGCTGTGCAGCGCGTCGTAGAACCGGGCGACCCAGGCCTCGGCCTGCTGCCCCTGGCTCTCGTACCGGCGCTCGCCGAGCACCCATTCGCTGACCAGGTCGACGCACAGCGCCTCATAGCCGGAGTCGATCCGCGCCCGGCTTGCCGGCGAGGCGTCGAGCGCCAGCGCCGCCTTGGCCCGGGCCAGGCGATCCCGTCCGTCCGCATCCTCCGCCATCACGTCTCCCCGATTCCGCCGTGCGGACCGATCCTAACGAATCCCTCGGGCGGCGGCAGGACACATCTGGTGAGCTTGGCGATCAGGCGGGCAGCCCGGCCTTGAGCAGGCCGTCGCGGCAATGGGCGCGATCCTCGTCCCGCTTGTAGTGCAGGGTCGCCAGGAACGCCTCCGTCGTGAAGGCCGGATCGATCCGCAGCACCGCCTGGGCATGGGCGCCGGCGGCGGTGGAGTCGCCCATCCAGGCCAGCGCGGCGGCAAGGAAGGCGTGATGGCTGTGGTCGGGCTTGGTGATGTGGCTATAGGCCTCCACCGCCTCGGCATAGCGCCGGGCGGTGTAATAGGCCCGGCCGAGATGGCTCCAGAACCGCTCCGGGTGATGCGGGTTGAGCCGCATCGCCTTGCGGATCCAGTCGATGCCCTCTTCCGGCCGGCCGAGCCAGGTCAGGATCTCGCCCTGCTGCACCACGATCAGGTCGTAATTCGGGTTCGACGCGATCGCCCGTTCCTGGTGGTACATGGATTTGTCGAATTCGTCCCGCGCCAGGGCGACGGCGGCCAGGATGCGGTGGACATCGGCGTCGTTGTCGTCGAGGGCGATCGCGGTCTCGAGCTCGCCGACCACGGCGTCCCAGGTGGCGTCGCGGTCGGCGCACCAGCCATTGACCCAGCTCTGGCCCAGCACGCAGGCCCGCCAAGCATGGGCATGGGCGTATTTCGCGTCGAGGGCGATGGCACGGTCTAGCATCGCCAGCGCCTGGGTATTGTCGTCGCGCGTCGACCGGTGGTGCAGCACCTTGCCGGCCAGCAGGCATTCATAGGCTTCCAGATTGTCCGTGGTCTTCCGCTTCGCCCGGTCGCGCGCCGCGGCCTCGACCCGGCCGGGGAGGGTGGCGGCGATCGCCGACGTCACCTCGTCCTGGATGGCGAAGATGTCGGCCAGGTCGCGGTCGTAGCGCTCGGCCCAGATGTGGCGGTCGGTCTCGGCGTCGATCAGCTGCACCGTGACCCGCACCCGGCCGCCGGCCTTGCGCACGCTGCCCTCGACCACGTAGTGGACGCCGAACTCGTGGGCCACGTCCTGCACCTTCACCGCCTTGCCCTTGTGCACGAAGGCGGAGTTGCGCGAGATCACCAGCAACTCGTGGAAGCGCGACAGCTCGGTGATGATGTCCTCGGTCAGCCCGTCGGCGAAGAACTCCTGCTCCGGGTCGCCACTCATATTGGCGAAGGGCAGCACGACGATGGAGGGCTTGGTCGCGGCCGGAACGGCGGCAGCGACGTCGGACGGGGCCTCCGCCGCCACCGTGTCGAGCCGGACCCGGTAGACGCGGATCGGCCGGGAGATGTTCTTGACCGCCTGCTCGCCGAGATCGTCGAAGCCGAAATCGAGCCGGTCGCCGACCTGATCGCGCACCGCGCCCGACACGCAGATCCCGCCCGGCTCCGCCAGCGCCTCCAGCCGCGCCGCAACGTTGACGCCGTCGCCGAACAGGTCGCCATCCTCGACGATCACGTCGCCGAGATTGATGCCGATGCGGAACTGGATCCAGCGGGCCGGCGAGACGTCGCTGTTGCGCCGGGCCATGCGGCGCTGGATCTCCGCGGCGCAGGTCACGGCGTCGACGACGCTGGCGAACTCGACCAGCAGGCCGTCGCCGGTGGTCTTGACGATGTTGCCGCGGGTCTTGGCGATCGCCGGGTCGATCAGCTCGAGCCGATGGGTCTTCAGCCGCGCCAGGGTGCCGGACTCATCGGCTTCCATCAGCCGGCTGTAGCCGACCATATCCGCCGCCAGGATCGCCGCCAGCCTGCGCTGGACCTCCGGCCGTTCCATGGGCTCGTCCTCGCCCCGAAAGACGCAATTTTAGCAAATCCGGACCGGGGCGACAAACGATGTCGGCCGGTCAGGCCCGCTTTCGGCCTCTCTCGCCCCGCTTCGGGGTGGCCTCGGCGATCATCTCGGCGGCGGCCTCCTCCAGCATCGTGTCGATGGCGCCGTCGGCGATGCTGACCCGGCCGATCTCCAGCAGCACCGGCACGGCCAGGGGCGAGATCCGGTCGAGGGCGCGCAGCGTCAGCTTGCGCCGGGCGCGCTTCAGCAGCAGGGTGACGCGGCCGAGATCGACCAGGCCGCGGGCCGCGTCGGCGCGGGTGGCGCGCAGCAGCACATGGTCGGGCTGGTGCCGGCGCAGCACGTCGTAGATCAGGTCGGCGCTGACCGTGACCTGGCGGCCGGTCTTGCGCTCGCCGGGCATGCGGCGCTCGATCAGCCCGGCGATCACGGCGACGTTGCGGAAGGTACGGCGCAGCAGGCTGGATTCGCCCATCCAGGCCTCCAGATCGTCGCCCAGCATGTCCTCGTCGAACAGCGGCGCCGGATCGGTCACCGGCTCCAGGCTCCAGGTCGCCAGCACGTAGTCGGTGGCGACGAAGCCGATCGGCCCCAGCCCGGCGCGCTCCATCCGCTTGGTGATGAGCATGCCCAGCGTCTGGTGCGCCTGCCGGCCCTCGAAGCAGTAGGCGACCATGTAGTGCCGGCCGCCGCGCGGAAAGGTCTCGATCATCAGCTCGCCGGGACCGGGCAGGCCGGAGCGGTCGCGCTGCAGCTCCAGCCATTCGCGGGTGTCGTCCGGCAGCCCGGCCCAGTGGGCGGGGGTGGACAGCAGGCGCCGCACCCGGTCGGCCAGATGGGTGGTCAGCGGCATGCGGCCGCCGGCATAGGCCGGCACCTTCGGCTCGCCGCTGGCGGCCCGACTGCAGATCACGCTCATCTCGCGGATGCCTTCGAAGCGCAACAGCTGCCCCGCGAACATGAAGGTGTCGCCCGGCACCAGCCCTTGCGCGAAATACTCCTCGACCTCGCCCAGCACCTTGCCGAAGCCGCCGGAGAGGCGGACCTTCAGCATCTCCTCCTCGACGATGGTGCCGACATTCATCCGGTACTGCCGGGCGACCACGGCGCTGGCCACTTTCCAGCGGCCCTCGGCATCCTGCTTCAGCCGGTGGAAGCGGTCGTAGTTGCGCAGCGCGTAGCCGCCATGGGCGACGAAATCCAGCACGTCGTCGAAGTCGCGGCGGGTCAGGCCGGCATAGGGCGCGGCCCGGCGCACCTCGGCATGCATCGCCCGGGCGTCGAAGGCGGCGGAGCAGGCGCAGCCCAGCAGGTGCTGCGCCAGCGTGTCGAGCGTGCCGGGGGCGGGCGGGTCGCCGTCCAGCGTCATCGCCTCGATGGCGTCGGAGGCGGCGCGGCACTCCAGCACCTCGAAGCGGTTGGCGGGCACCAGCACCGCGACCGAAGGCGCGTCGAAGCGGTGGTTCGACCGGCCGATGCGCTGCAGCAGGCGGCTTGCGCCCTTCGGCGCGCCGATCTGGATCACCAGGTCGACCGCCGCCCAGTCGATGCCGAGGTCGAGCGAGGAGGTGGCGACCACGGCGCGCAGCTCGCCCCGCGCCATCGCCGCCTCGACCTTGCGGCGCTGCTCGGCCGCCAGGCTGCCGTGGTGCAGCGCGATCGGCAGCACCTCGTCGTTGAGCCGCCACAGCGCCTGGAACACCAGCTCGGCCTGCGCCCTTGTGTTGACGAAGAGCAGCGTGGTGCCGGCCTTGCGGATGCGGTCGTAGAGGTCCTTGGCCGCATAGGTGCCCATATGGCCGGCCCAGGGCCGCCGGCTCTCGGTCTCCATGATCTCGACGACCGGCTTGATCCCGGGCGGGCCGCGCACCGTGCGCACCAAGGCCGGGTCGGCATGGCCGGTCGGCGACAGCCAGGCGACCAGCGCGTCGGGATGCGCCACCGTGGCCGACAGCCCGATCCGGCGGGCGCCCGGCGCCAGGGTGGCCAGGTGGGCGAGGCCGAGCGCCAGCAGGTCGCCGCGCTTGGTGCCGGCCAAGGCGTGCAACTCGTCGACGATGACGCAGCGCAGCGATCCGAAGATGCGGTCGGCGTCGCCATAGGACAGCAGCAGCGCCAGGCTTTCCGGCGTCGTCATCAGGATCTGCGGCGCGTGGCGGCGCTGGCGCTCGCGCTTGATCTGCGGCGTATCGCCGGTGCGGGTCTCGGCCCGGATCGGCAGCCGCATCTCGGCGATCGGCTGCTCCAGGTTGCGGTGGATGTCGACCGCCAGCGCCTTGAGCGGCGAGATGTAGAGCGTGTGCAGCCCTTCACGCGGCCGCTCCGCCAGCTCGGTCAGCGTCGGCAGGAAGCCGGCCAGGGTCTTGCCGCCGCCGGTCGGGGCGATCAGCAGGGCGTGGGTGCCGTCGCGCGCCGCCTGCAGCATCTCCAACTGATGCGGGTGCGGCGTCCAGCCCTTGTGCCGGAACCAGCCCAGGAAGGCCGGCGGCAGCAGCGGTTCGGCGGTCTCCGCCAATGCGGTCATGGGCCTGCGCCTCGACATCCAACCATCACGGCACCGCGCCGTTTCGGCCATGATCGGGAGGCAGCCTGCGCCGACCCCGTCACCCGGACAGATCAGCCCATGACCCGCCGGACACGCAAGCGTTTAGTGTTTGTTCTCGTCACCTTCGGCGTGTTTGCCGCCTTCGCCTTCGCCAGCAACAGCTCCTGGCTGCACGGCGCGCCGGGCGGCAAGCCGGTGCTGCTGGCGCATCGCGGCCTGGCCCAGGGCTTCGACCGGACGGGGCTGACCGGCGAGACCTGCACCGCCGCCCGGATGCTGCCGCCGGAGCATCCCTATCTGGAGAACACCATCGCCTCGATGCGCGCCGCCTTCGATCTCGGCGCCGGCGTGGTCGAGTTCGACATCCAGCCGACGACGGATGGTCGTTTCGCCGTGTTCCACGACTGGACCGTCGACTGCCGCACGGACGGCCACGGCGTCACCCGCGATCACAGCCTGGCCGAGCTTCAGGCGCTCGATATCGGCCATGGCTACACCGCCGATAGCGGCAAGACCTTCCCGTTCCGGGGCAAAGGCGTCGGGCTGATGCCGTCGCTGGACCAGGTGCTGGAGGCATTCTCCGGCCGCCGCTTCCTGCTGAACGTCAAGAGCAACGATCCGGCGGAAGGGGAGCTTCTGGCCCGGTATCTCGCCGCCCTGCCGGAGGATCGCCGCGACCTGCTGGCTGTCTATGGCGGTGACCGGCCGATATCGGTGCTGCGCGAGCGGCTGCCCGACTTTCGCTCGATGTCCCGCGCCTCGATCAAGGACTGCTTCGTCACCTACGCCGCGCTGGGCTGGACCGGCCATATGCCGGAGCCCTGCCGGCGGTCGGTGCTGCTGGTGCCGTCGAACGTCGCGCCCTGGCTGTGGGGCTGGCCACATCTTTTCGTCGCCCGGATGCAGGCGGCCGGCACGCCGGTCTTCCTGATCGGCCCGTGGAGCGGCGGCTTCTCCGAAGGCATCGAGGAGCCGGCACAGATCGCCGATCTGATCGCCGACGGCTATGCCGGCGGCATCGAGACGGACCGGATCGACCGGTTCGCCGCTGTTCTGAAGAAATGAATCGGGACAATCCGTCTTTGCTGTCTGCACTCTCCGGACGATCCAAGGTCTTTCATCATACAAATATCGATTCAGTTTTAGCGATTATTGTAGAACTATCCTTCGTGGTGGCCCGGATGATACGACACGAAATTATATAACAACTCTGATGCGTTTTTTCCTTTCCCTCCTAAGATGCCGGCCGACGGGCTTCAGGCTCGAAGAAACCAGGAGGAAGCGCGATGGGCCCTGTGAGCCAATCGTCCGGCGCCGCGGCCGAAGGCGGCGATCTCGCCCGCCGGCTGAAGAGCCGCCACATCCACATGATCGCGATCGGCGGCGCCATCGGCGTCGGGCTGTTCCTCGGCTCCGGCAAGGCGATCGCCAAGGCCGGGCCGGGGCTGCTGCTGAGCTACGCCATCGGCGGCATCGCCATCTTCTTCATCATGCGGGCGCTGGGCGAGCTCTTGCTGCACAAGCCGGTGGCCGGGTCCTTCGCCACCTATGCCGAGGAGTTCGTCGGCCCCTTCGCCGGCTTCGCCACCGGCTGGTCCTACTGGTTCATGTGGGTGGTGATCGGCATGGCCGAGATCACCGCCGTCGGCGTCTATGTCCACTACTGGCTGCCCGACGTGCCGCAATGGATCCCGGCGCTGGCGACGCTGGCCGTGCTGACCCTGGTCAACATCGTGGCGGTGCGGCTGTTCGGCGAGCTCGAATTCTGGTTCGCGCTGATCAAGGTCGTGACCATCGTCGCGCTGATCCTCGGCGGGCTGGCCGTGATCGTCTTCGGTATCGGCGACCTGGGGCAGGGGGCCAGCGTCTCCAACCTGTGGTCGCATGGCGGCTTCCTGCCCTTCGGCATGCTCGGCGCCGTGCTGGCGCTGCAGATGGTGATGTTCGCCTATCAGGGGGTGGAGCTGATCGGCGTCACCGCCGGCGAGGCCGAGGACCCGGCCCAGGTGCTGCCGCGCGCCACCAACGGCATCATCTGGCGCATCCTGATCTTCTACCTGGGCGCGCTGGCGGTGATCATGTCGCTGTTGCCCTGGACCCAGCTGGACCCGAACGCCAGCCCCTTCGTCTTCGTGTTCGACAAGCTGGGGTTGTCCGCCGCGGCCGACGTGATCAACCTCGTGGTCATCACCGCCGCCGCCTCGTCCTGCAACAGCGGGCTGTTCAGCAACGGCCGCATGCTGTTCACACTGGCCCGGTCCGGCCAGGCGCCGCGCGCCTTCGGCCGGGTCAGCCGCAACCATGTGCCGGTGGCCGGCATCGCCGCCTCGGCCGCGGTGATGCTGATCGGCGTCGGGCTGAATTACGTGGTGCCGGAGGAGGCCTTCATCTGGGTCACCAGCATCTCGCTGGTCGGCAGCCTGTGGACCTGGGGCATCATCATGATCGCCCATCTCGGCTACCGCCGCGCCGTGGCCGAGGGCCGGTCGGCGGCCGTCGGCTTCCGCATGCCGGGCGCGCCGGCCGCCAACTGGCTGGTGGTGGCGTTCCTGGTGCTGGTGGCGGTGTTCCTCGGCTTCGACCCGTCGACCCGGGTGGCGCTCTATGTCGCGCCGGTGTGGTTCGCGCTGCTGATCGTCGGCTACCTGCTGACCGGCGGCCGGCGCCGGCCCGCGCTCGGTCTGTCCTGACCCTTTGCGCCGGCGGGCGGGCCGGCGCATAAGGGGCGGCGACAAGAGCGGAGGATGCGATGCGCGCGGATGGACCGATCGGGCTGATGGCGGCGATCCCGCAGGAGCTGGCGGCGCATGACGATCTGGTGGTGCGCACCGAGCGCGAGATCGCCGGCTGCCGGTTCCGCCTCGGCCGGCTCGGCACCCGCGACCTGGTGGCGGTCGAGGCGGGCATCGGCAAGAGCCACGCCGCCATGGTCGCGACCCTGCTGCTGCAGGAGTTCAAATGCAGCTCGCTGCTGTTCTCCGGCGTCGCCGGTGGCCTCGACCCCGACCTCGCCATCGGCGACGTGGTGGTGGCCGACCGGCTGGTGATGCACGACTACGGCGCCCGGGTCGGCGGCCGGCTGAAGCCCTACCAGCCCGGCGTGCCGCCGCTGCCCGGCTTCCCGGAGGAGACCGGCTACAGCCTGGATCAGAACCTCAGAGAGAAGATCAGGGACGCTCTCGAAGGCATTGATATCGGTGGGTTCGGCGCCGCGGCAACCGGCGGAGAGCCGCATCGGTCCCGGCTGATCTTCGGCACCATCCTGACCGGCGACATCTTCCTCAACGACACGCAGGAGCGCGAGCGGCTGCAGCGCGAATTCGGCGGTGTCGCCATCGAGATGGAGGGTGCGGCGGTGGCGGCGGTGGCCGAGCGCTTCGGCGTGCCCGTGGTGGTGGTCCGGGCGCTCAGCGACCTCGCCGGCAGCGAGAGCCACATGGATTTCCGCGCCTTCCTCGACGCCGCCGCCCGTATCGCCGCCCGCGTCGTCGGGCGGATCTCGACGGTGCTGTAGCCGGATCCTTGCCAGACGCTCCGAGACGGACGAGCGGCCGCGTCGAGCGGCCGTCGCATGGCCGCGTTTTAAGGTGATCTAACCTTCTTGCTGGTTATAGTATCCCGGAGATCCGGCATCGAGCCCAAGCCGGACCGGCAGATTGCAAGGAGGAGCCCCGATGGCGATCCGTCTTCCGTTCGCCGCCTTCATGCTCGGCATGTCCATGCTCCGCATGTCGCTGTCCCTGGCCGCCACGGCGGCCACGCCGGAGCAGAACCTCGCCTCGGCGAGGCCGGTGATCGACAAGGCCAATGCCGACTGGGTGCCGGCGCTGCAGGCGGGCGACGTCCACCGCGCCGCCGAGCCCTTCGCCGACGACGCCATGTTCATCCTCGGCAACGGCAGGACCTATGCCGGCCGGGCGGCGATCGAGGATTTCCTCAAGGAGCGGCTGACGCCCGGCAGCAAGATCACCGGCGGCACCATCCAGCAGGACGGCATCCAGGTCATCCGCGACGGGCTGATCTATGAATGGGGCCATGGCGGCACCACCAAGGTCGACGCCAAGGGCGAGAGCCACACCTCCGGCGGCCTCTATCTGACGGTGTGGCAGCGCAGCCCGTCGGGGCAGTGGCAGATCATCCGCAACCTGAACTTCTGACGGAGTCGGCCCGTTTCCTTCCGGAACCGGAGGAGACGGAGCATGCTTCCGACCCTGCAGGTGCTCAGCCTGAGCCTCGTCGCGCTGGCGATGACGCCGGCCCTGGCCCATGCACTGGAACGACCCGGCAAGATGCGCCTCGGCAAGGAGGCGTATCTGGCCGTGCAGCCGATCTACTATCCCGGCTTTACCTGGGCCGGCGGCCTCGGTGAGGCTGCCGGCATCGTGGCCGTGCTGGTCCTGCTGCTGTTGACGCCGGCCGGCAGCACGGATTTCTGGTGTGTGGCAGCAGCCTTCGTCGCCCTGGTCGCCATGCATGCCGTCTATTGGCTGCAGACCCATCCGGTGAACGGCTTCTGGCTGCGGAATCGAGACCTGAAGAGCATGGGCAAGGGATTCTTCGCCTTCGACCCGTTGCACCGCGCCGCATCCGGCACGTCGGTCGAGGAGAACTGGACGGCCTATCGCGACCGGTGGGAACGCTCGCATGTCGTAAGGGCCATCCTCGCGTCGATCGGCTTTCTGGCGCTGGCGATCAGCGTGGCGCTCTGAAGCGCGGACATCGCGCCGCGTCGTGCAGCACGGGCTCGACAGGTCCGCAGCGAATGACATCATGGTCCTGACCGTCGGCCCCGAAACGGGGCGGGTGCGGAGGAGGCCATGGACGCAGCGATCATCGAGGACTATGCCCGGAAGCTCCGGGCCGCGGGGCCAGGGGCGTCGCTGGTGCTGTTCACCCGCGGCGGGCATGAGCATCCCGCCCACGACGTCCGGACCGCGCGCGATCTCGTCCACCTGACGCATGACGGCACCGAGACCGTCATCCTGCGGTCGGAGGTCGTCGCCATCCGGTTCCGCGACGCCAAGACGGGGGCGTCCAGGGTGGGATTCTAACCGGCAAGGGCGACCGGGCCGTCTTGAATCGCAGGCGTCCGATCCTCTTCTATCGAGTCTCCGGAACCGCGAGATCGCCCATGGATTACGAACCCCGGCTGCGCAACCACGGCCTGCCGCACGACCCGTTCAAGGCCCTGGTGGTGCCGCGGCCGATCGGCTGGATCAGCACGGTCAGCCGCGACGGTATAGTCAATCTGGCGCCCTACAGCTTCTTCAATGCGGTGGCCGACCGGCCGCCGATGGTGATGTTCGCGCCGAGCGGGCCGAAGGATTCGCAAGCCAACGCCGAGGCGACCGGCGAGTTCGTCGCCAGCCTCGCCACCTGGGATCTGCGCGAGCAGATGAACACCACCTCGGCCTCGGTCGGGCCGGAGGTCAGCGAGCCCGAGCTGGCCGGGCTGGAGATGGCGCCGTCGCGGCTGGTGAAGCCGCCGCGGGTCGCGGCCGCCGCCGCGGCGCTGGAATGCCGCTGGGTCAAGTCGGTGCCGCTAGCCACCGCGGCCGGTGAGACGGTGCCGGGCGCGATCGTGATCGGCGAGGTGGTCTCGATCCATATCGACGAGTCGGTGATCGTCGACGGCCGCATCGACCTGTCGTCCCGGCGCGCGATCTCGCGCCTCGGCTACATGGATTACGGCGTGCTCGACACTGTGTTCAGCATGCAACGCCCGCGCTGAACCACCCCTCCGGCCGGGAACCGTTGCGCCGACCTGCCGTTCCGTTTGCCGAGGAGCCCGGTGACGGGCTGTGAGGGAAGGGGAGCAGCATGGGTTTTCGCACCGGGTTCCGGTGGTCTTCAGTTTCAGCCGTGGTCGGCGTCGCGCTGCTGCCGGCCTTCGCCTCAGCCCAGGAGGTACCGGCCGAGCCGAAGCGGCCGGCGATCGTGACCTCGACGCCGCAGGCGCCGCGGCCGCTGGAGGAGGATCCCGGCGCCTTCATCAGCTTTGGCCTCGAGAACGACGTCTTCGCCAACACCGACCGCGGCTACACCAACGGTTTCCGCTTCGCCTATACCAGCTCGGAGACCGGAACGCCGGACTGGCTCGCCACCGCGGCCCGGGCCTTCCCGCTGTTCCCCGATGCCGCGCCGATTCGGTCCACCCTGTCCCTCGGCCAGAGCCTGTACACGCCGAAGGACATCTCGCTGCGCGACCCGGACCCGAACGACCGGCCTTACGCCGCCTGGCTGTACGGCAGCGCCGCCGTTCTGGCGGATTCCGGCGACCGGCTCGACCGGCTCGAACTGCAGCTCGGTGTCGTCGGGCCCTATGCGATCGGCGAGCAGGTGCAGAACACGGTGCACGGCATCATCGGCTCGGAGAAGGCGCATGGCTGGAAGCACCAGCTGCACAACGAGCCCGGCGTGATCCTGAGCTACGAGCGCACCTGGCGCAGCCTCTACGCCGCCGCGCCGCTGGGCATCGGCTTCGACCTGTCGCCCTATGTCGGCGCCAGCCTCGGCAACGTGCTGACCCAGGCCTCGGTCGGCGCCACGGCGCGGCTCGGCTTCGACCTGCCGGCCGATTACGGGCCGCCGCGGATCCGGCCGAGCGTGCCGGGGTCGGACTTCTTCATCCCGACCAGCGGCTTCAGCTGGTACCTGTTCGCCAGCGTCGAGGGCCGGGCGGTGGCCCGCAACATCTTCCTCGACGGCAACACCTTCGAGGACAGCCCGCACGTCACCAAGAACCCGTTCGTCGGCGACCTGCAACTCGGCCTCGCGGTCCAGATCGACGACATCCGCATCGCCTACACCCATGTGTACCGGACCCAGGAGTTCGAGGAGCAGAAGAACCACTTCAGCCAGTATGGGGCCTTCACCCTGTCCTGGCGGTTCTGAGAGGCCGTTCCGGAACTCTACTCCGACGACCATCTGACGCGGTTTTCTCCGCTTCCGGTGCTCACGGACCAAACGTCCGCTGCGCTCCGGTTCTAGAAAACCACGTCAGATGGTCGTCGGAGCGACTTCCGAAACGGCCTCTGAGGCTGTCTCAGCCGAGCGCCGCCCAGGCCTTGGCGATCCGCGCCCCGACCCGGGCGTTGTGCTCCACCAGCGCGATGTTGGCGGTGAGGCTGCGGCCCTCGGTCAGGGCGACGATCCGGGCCAGCAGATAGGGCGTCACCGCCTTGCCGGCGATGTCCTCGCGGCCGGCGTCGGCCAAGGCGCTGGCGATGGCGGTGTCGATCTCCGCCTCCGGCAGGGCGTGCGCCTCCGGAATCGGGTTGGCGATCACCGCCCCGGCCGGGAAGCCCAGCGCCGCCTGGGCCGCGAGTACGGCCGCGACCTCCTCCGGCGTGTCGCGGCGCAGCGCCAGGGCCAGGCCGCTCGACCGGCAGAAGAAGGCGGGCAGGGTGTCGGTGCCGTAGCCGATCACCGGCACGCCGCGGGTCTCCAGGTACTCCAGCGTCTTCGGCAGGTCGAGGATCGACTTGGCGCCGGCGCAGACCACCGCCACCGGAGTGCGCGCCAGTTCTTCCAGATCGGCGGAGATATCGAAGCTGGTCTCGGCGCCGCGATGGACGCCGCCGATGCCGCCGGTGGCGAACACCCGGATGCCGGCGAGATGGGCGCCGATCATGGTCGCCGCGACGGTGGTGGCGCCGAGCCCGCCCGAGGCCAGGATCGCGCCCATGTCGCGGCGCGACAGCTTGGCCACGTCCTTGGCCGTCGCCAGGCGCTCGAGCAGCGCGTCGTCGAGGCCGACATGGATGCGGCCGTCGGCCACCGCGATCGTGGCCGGCACCGCGCCCTCCTCGCGGATGATCGCCTCGACCCGGCGCGCCATCTCCAGATTCTGCGGATGGGGCATGCCGTGCGAGATGATGGTGCTCTCCAGCGCCACCACCGGGTGCCCGGCGGCCAGGGCGGCGGAGACCTCGGGGGCGATCGACAGCAGGCGGTTCATCAGGATCCTCACGCGGAGATCAGGGCGCGTCGGCGCAGCGCGTCGGCGGTCAGGGTTTCGGGAACGGCGGTCGGCGCCTCCAGCGCCAGGGCCGCGGCGGCGCGGCCGAGCCGGGCGGCCTCGGCCAGGGTCAGGCCGGTGACCAGGCCGTAGAGGGTTCCGGCTGCGGCGGCATCGCCGGCGCCGGTGACGTCGACGACCTCGGCCGGGCAGATGGCAACCGTGGCCTCGCCGGCCGCATCGGCGATCAGCGCGCCGGCGTTGCCGCGGTTCAGCACGACGCGGCCGACGCCTTCGGCGCGCAGCCGGCGCAGCGCCGCCCAGGCCGTCGCCTCGTCGGTGACCGGCTGGCCGGTGATCGCCTCGGCCTCGTCGCGATTCAGGCACAGCAGATCGATGCGGCCGAGGAGGCCGCGCAGCCTCTCGGATTTCGGCGAGGACACGGCGTCGACCGCCACCAGCGCCGGCCGTCCCGGATGGGACAGCACGGCGGCCAGCCCCTCGGCCGGCAGGTTGGCATCGACGAACCACGCGGAAGCCGGCTGCGCCGCCGCCAACGCCGAGGCGAGGGCTTCGGGCCCCATCTCGTCATAGATGCCCATATCGGCGATCGCGACCGCCATCTCGCCGCCCGGCTCCAGCACCGCAGTATAGCTGGCGGTGCCGCTGGTCTCCGACCGGCCGACCAGGGACAGGTCGAGGCCCAGCCGCGCCATCTCCGTCAGGATCCGATCGGCCGAAGGATCGTGGCCCATGCGGCTGACCAGCCCGACCGGCAGGCCCAGCCGGGCAAGGGTCTCGGCCACGTTGCGGGCGACGCCGCCCAGGCTGGTGCGGATCGTCACCGGGTTCGAGGTGCCCAGCCGCACCGCGCGGTGGGCGTGGGCCTGGCGGTCGATATGGGCGGCGCCGAAGCACCAGACGGGCAGGGACATGCGGTCTCGTCTCAGGATCGGGCGCACCCTGCGTCGGCCGCCGGCGAAAGGCAAGATCCGGGGTTGCGCGGCGCCGCCGCAGCCGGCAGCATCCCGGCCATGCGTCGCCTCGTCCTCCTGATCGTCCTGCTGTTCGCCGGCCCGGCCTTGGCCCAGGGGCAGTCGGCGCCGGCCGGCACCTATCGCGGCCAGGTCACCTCGGGCGGCGTGCTGGCCCCGTCGATGCTGACCTTCCTGCCGGAGAAGCGCGGCGGCTGCTATCACGTGATCGACTCCACCGCCGGCCCCTATGACGGCCAGTTGAGCGACGGCGAAGCCCTGGGCGGCGGCCTCTACCGCTTCACCTGGAGCGACAAGTTCGGTACGGGCACCGTGACCTTCGCCTTCAAGGACGGCGGGTCCGGATTCAGCGGCAAATGGTACTTCGCCGACCAGTTCGCCGGCGTCTGGCTGGCCAAGCGGGCCGAGGGCGAGGACCTCCCATGCAAGCCGATTCCGGTGGCGTCGCTGGACTGAAGCGGCGTTTGGCGTCGTCTCGATCCGTCCCTTATCCTTGAGGCCATGCCGACGCCGCGCCCCGACCAGTGGATCCGAGTCCAGCCAGAGGGCCTGCTGGTGGTGCCCGGCGGCTTCCATGTCGACCCGGTGCGGCCGGTCGACCGGGCGCTGGTCACCCACGGCCATTCCGACCATGCCCGGCCGAACAACCGCGCGGTGCTGGCGACGGCTGAGACGCTGGCGATCATGCGCGCCCGCTACGGCGAGGAGGCCGGCCGCAGCCTGCAGCCGGTGGCGTTGGGCGAGACCATGCGGATCGGCGAGGTCGACGTCATCTTCGTGCCGGCCGGCCATGTGCTGGGCTCGGCCCAGATCGTGCTGGAGCATGCCGGCAGCCGGGTGGTGCTGTCCGGCGACTACAAGCGCCGGCCGGACCAGACCTGCCTGCCGTTCCAGCCGGTCGTCTGCGACGTCTTCGTCACCGAGGCGACCTTCGGCCTGCCGGTGTTCCGCCACCCGCCGGACGGGGAGGAGATCGGCAAGCTGCTGCACTCGGTTGCCCTGTTCCCGGAACGGGCGCATCTGGTCGGCGTCTATGCCCTCGGCAAGTGCCAGCGGGTGATCCGCCTGCTGCGCCGGGCCGGCTGGGAGCGGCCGATCTATGTCCATGGCGCGCTGCAGGCGCTGTGCGAGCTCTACGAATCGCTCGGCGTGCCGCTCGGGCCGCTGCTGCCGGCCACCGAGGCGTCCAAGGTCGAGCTCGCCGGGCAGATCGTGCTGGCGCCGCCCTCGGCCGCCGCCGACCGCTGGTCGCGCCGCCTGCCCGACCCGGTGGTGGCCGCCGCCTCGGGCTGGATGCGGGTGCGCCAGCGCGCCCGGCAGGGCGGGGTCGAACTGCCGCTGATCATCTCGGACCATGCCGACTGGGACGAACTCTGCGCCACGATCGAGGAGGTGGAGGCTGGCGAGGTCTGGGTCACCCATGGAAGGGAGGAGGCTCTGATCCATCAGGTCCGCAAGTCGGGCCGCGCCGCCAGGGCCCTGGCGCTGATCGGCTTTGAGGAGGACGACAGCGCATGAAGGCGTTTGCGGCGCTGATCGAGGGGCTGGTCTACATGCCGTCGCGCAACGGCAAGATCCGGCTGCTGGCCGACTATTTCGAGCACACGCCGGATCCCGACCGCGGCTGGGCCCTGGCGGCGCTGACCGGCAACCTGACCTTCGCCGCCGCCAAGGCCTCGACCATCCGCAACCTCGCCATCGAGCGGGTCGACGAGGCGCTGTTCGGCTGGTCCTACGACTTCGTCGGAGACCTGGCCGAGACCGTGGCCCTGATCTGGCCGGCGAAGCCCGGCGCCAACCGCGAGCCGAGCATCACCGAGGTGGTGGAGGAGCTGCGGGCCACCTCGCGCGCGGCGGCGCCGCTGCTGGTCGAGCGCTGGCTCGATTCGCTGGCGGCGTCGGAGCGCTTCGCCCTCCTGAAGCTCATCACCGGGGCGCTGCGCATCGGCGTCTCGGCGCGCCTCGCCAAGGTGGCGCTGGCGGAATGGGGCGGCCAGCCGGTCGACGATATCGAGGAGCTGTGGCACGCGCTGGAGCCGCCCTATGAGGAGCTGTTCGTCTGGCTGTCGGGGCAGGGGCCGAAGCCGGAGATCGGCGACCGCGCCACCTTCCGGCCGCTGATGCTGGCGCATCCGCTGGAGGCCGAGGACATCGCCGGGCTGGACCCGGCCGCCTATCGGGCCGAGTGGAAATGGGATGGCATCCGGGTGCAGGTGGTCGGCCGCGGCGACCGGCCGCCGCGGATCTATTCGCGCAGCGGCGACGACGTCACCGGCGCCTTCCCGGACCTGGCCGACACCATCCGCTTCCACGCCGTGCTGGACGGCGAGCTGCTGGTGGCGCGGGACGGGGTGGTGGCGCCGTTCAACGACCTTCAGCAGCGGCTGAACCGCAAGGCGATCTCGGCCCGGATGATGGAGGAGTACCCGGCCTGGGTGCGGCTCTACGACATCCTGTTCGAGGGCGAGGAGGATCTGCGGCCGCTGCCCTTCGATGCCCGGCGGGTGCGGCTCGATTCCTGGATCACGCGGGAGCGGCCGGCGCGCATGGACCTGTCGCCGATGATTTCGTTCGAGAGCTGGGACGAGCTGGCGGAGCTGCGCGATGGCGCCCGGGCCCAGGCGATCGAGGGGCTGATGCTGAAACGTTGCGACAGCGACTATGTCGCCGGCCGGCCGAAGGGGCCATGGTTCAAGTGGAAGCACGGCGCCCTGACCCTCGACACCGTGCTGATGTATGCCCAGCGCGGCCACGGTAAGCGGTCGTCTTTCTACTCCGACTACACCTTCGGCACCTGGCGCAGCGAGGCGGAGGGGGACCGGCTTGTGCCGGTGGGTAAGGCCTATTTCGGCTTCACCGACGAGGAGCTGGCGCAGCTCGACCGCTGGGTGCGCAACCACACGGTCAAGCGCTTCGGCCCGGTGCGCGAGGTCGAGCCGCGTCTGGTGCTGGAAGTGGCCTTCGACAGCGTCCACCGCTCGACCCGCCACAAATCCGGAGTCGCGATGCGATTCCCCCGAATCCACCGCATCCGCTGGGACAAGCCGGCGGCGGAGGCCGACCGGCTGGAGACGCTGGAACGAATGATCGTCGAGTAATACTTCGATTTAACATCACTTTCATTTGACAATGAATTTTATGCACATTGCCCACGTATTAAGCGTTGACAGTCATCGCCGGCTGCGCGAGGGTCGACGGCAAGAGCGGCCCCTCATGAAGGTCGCCGAGCACTTGATGCCAGCAGACGAGTCGCGCCCCGAAACAGGGCGAGGAGCCGTGCGCTTTCTTCGGAGGGACGCGGCAAGGACACGGAAGGATGACATGTTGGCGACAGGCATCAGACCGACCCTCCCGACCTCGGATCACCCGGCCGGGCGATGGCGGAACTGACGGTCCTGCCGTCATGTTCTTCCGTCGCTCTCGTCATTGCCCGGCGCGTTGTGCGCCGTCTCCGCAGAGGTCCACCATGGTTCGTTCCGAAGCGTTCACGATCGAGGTCGCGGGCGAGGCGATCGGCATTGTCGTCGCCCAGAAGCGCGGCTTCCGCTTCTACGCTTCCGATTCCCGCTTCCAGCATCTCGAAGGACAGGATTTCCGGACCGTCCCGGATGCCGAGCGCGCCGCCCGGGATCTCGGGCGCACGGCGGCGCTGCCGCGGGTTGCAGGCATCGCCAGCTGAGGCCGGCCTATCGGGCCGGGCTGGCGGCGAAGCGGCGTAGGATCGGGGACGCGAGGAGGCGCCGGCCCAGCGCCCGTCCGGGCATTTCGATGGTGGTGTAGGCCAGCCAGGTGGCGGCGGCGACGATCGGTAGGGTAATCGCCATCGCCAGGGCGAAGCGGGCTGGCGCCGGTGTCGCAGCGCCCAATGTCGTCGAGACGAAGGCGGCGGCCGGCAGCAGCACCAGCAGATGCGTCAGGTAGACGCCGTAGGAGGCCTCGCCCAGCAGGTGGAACGGCCGGCTGCCCAGCATGGCAGCCATCCGCGACAGGGCCCGCGCCAACCGGCCTCCAAACACCGCGTGATGGATCAGTCCGGACATCCCGAAAGCGATCATCGCCCGCGCCGCCAGCGCGACGGGCCCGGTGCGGCCGCCGATCGGAATGGCGGCCAGCAGGACGG
Organism: Inquilinus sp. OTU3971; assembly: GCF_038440215.1. Taxonomy (NCBI): domain Bacteria; kingdom Pseudomonadati; phylum Pseudomonadota; class Alphaproteobacteria; order Rhodospirillales; family Rhodospirillaceae; genus Inquilinus; species Inquilinus sp. OTU3971. The sequence continues at coordinate 38,775 of NZ_JASATH010000050.1, forward strand.
CCAGCAGGACATAGAGCAGCACGACGCGCCGCGACCGCCCGATGGCCGCGGCACACAGCATTCCTGCCAGGAAGACATGCAGCTTCAGCGCCAGCACGGACGGCATCTCGAAGCTGTCGAAGAAGGCCGGGCTGATGCTGAACAGCAGGACTCCGCCGGCGGCGCCGGCCAAGGCGCCGGCCAGCCAGCCGATTCGGCCGATGATCAGCATCAGGAATGGCAGCACCAGATAGTACTGCATTTCCAGCCCGATGCTCCAATCCGGCAGTGCCGTGCGGAAGCCGTAATCGGGCAGCAGGCCGAACGCGAAGGAGAGGTGCAGCAGGACGTTCTGCAGGCTCTGATCCGTGTATCGCGCCATGCTGGTCATGGAGGCGGGGACGACGGCGGCGATCTCCAGCCGCGCATCCCCGAGCCAGGGGCCGCTGGTGATCGCGATCGCCAGCGTCACGTAGTAGAGCGGCGCGATCCGGAAGAATCGCCTGATCCAGAACGCGACCCAGGTCGACGGTGCTTCCCATGGCTCGCGCTGCCGCCGCCGCATGTAGTGGAACGCCATCAGGAAGCCGGAGATCATGATGAACAGATCGACCCCGAAATCCGGCGAGGCGGCAACCGGGACGCGCCACCCCGAAAGCAGCAGACCGTGCCCGATCAGCACCCAGAGCGAGGCCAGCCCCCTCAGCCCGTCCAGGCACCCGATCCGGCTGGCGTCGCTACGGTCGGTGTCTTGCATGCGGTCCACCTGATGCAGGCCGGTTGACGGGATGCGGCAACGCCCCGCGCCTGGATCGGTCAGGCTCACCCCATGTACCAAGTGGCTGTCGAAGTCGTCGAGAGTGTGGCGAAACGGCGATCCTGGCCATGCCGGCGGGAAACCGAGATTTCCCGAGGATCGCTGGTGCTGCCGCTGAGGATTGAACTCAGGACCTCTCCCTTACCAAGGGAGTGCTCTACCACTGAGCTACGGCAGCCCGCCTTTGAGGCGGCGCGGAACCTGCCATAGCGTCGGGGGTGGTGCAAGCGCTTTTCCGAAGGGTTCGTCGATTACCTTCATTCCGCGCCGTTCGCCCCTCCGCTCCGGTTGCGTAACGGCGTCGCATCGGCCATACCAAAGCCGAAATGACCGATCAGCGTCGACCCCCGACAGCGAAGCCCGGCACCGGGTCGCGCCAGGAGCGCGAGGCGGCGGCGCTGCGCGCCAATCTGGCGCGGCGCAAGGCGCAGAGCCGGGGGCGGGCGGCGGTCGAGGACGAGGCGAGCGCGCAGGACAAGGAGTCCGGCCGCGACGATGAGGCGAGGGGTTAGGCCGTGACGATCATGTCCGATATCTGGATCCGCGAGCGGGCGCTCCAGGACAAGATGATCGACCCTTTCGTCGAGCGGCAGAAGCGCGAGGGCACGATCTCCTACGGCCTGTCGAGCTACGGCTACGACGCCCGCGTCTCGGACGAGTTCCTGGTCTTCACCAATGTCGACAGCGCCCTGGTCGACCCGAAGAACTTCGATCCGAAGAGCTTCGTCGAGCGCAAGGGGCCGGTCTGCATCATCCCGCCGAACAGCTTCGCTTTGGCCCGCACGGTCGAGTATTTCCGCATCCCGCGCGACGTGCTGGTGATCTGCCTGGGCAAGTCGACCTATGCCCGCTGCGGCATCATCGTCAACGTCACGCCGCTGGAGCCGGAATGGGAGGGGCATGTGACGCTGGAATTCTCCAACACCACGCCGCTGCCGGCCAAGATCTACGCCAACGAAGGCGCCTGCCAGTTCCTGTTCCTCAAGGGCGACCAGCCCTGCGAGGTGTCCTATGCCGACCGGGCCGGCAAATACATGGGCCAGCGCGGCGTCACCCTGCCGAAGCTTTAGCCTCACCTCATTCCAGGGCCCGGGGGAGCCAAGATGGACAAGATTCGTATCCGGGGCGGGCGCCCCCTGCGGGGCCGGCTTCCGATCAGCGGGGCGAAGAACGCGGCGCTGCCGTTGATGGCCGCGGCGCTGCTGTCGGACGAGACCCTGACCCTGACCAACCTGCCGCATCTGGTCGACATCTCCACCCTGGCGACGCTGCTGGCCCAGCACGGCGTCGAGATCGCGCTGAACGGGGCGGATTCCGACGGCGCCCAGGGCCGGGTGATCGAGCTGACGGCCCGCCGCATCCGCAGCACCACCGCCCCCTATGACCTGGTGCGGAAGATGCGCGCCAGCGTGCTGGTGCTGGGGCCGCTGGTGGCGCGCGAGGGCCATGCCAAGGTGTCGCTGCCCGGCGGCTGCGCCATCGGCAGCCGGCCGGTCGACCTGCACATCATGGGGCTGGAGCAGCTCGGCGCCGAGATCGAGGTCACCGAGGGCTACATCAACGCCCTCGCCCCGAACGGGCTGCAGGGCAGCCGCATCGTGTTCCCCAAGGTCTCGGTCGGCGCCACCGAGAACCTGATGATGGCGGCGTCCCTGGCCCGCGGCGAGACCGTGCTGGTCAACGCGGCGCGCGAGCCGGAGATCGTCGACCTCGCCGCCTGCCTCGCCGCCATGGGGGCCGAGATCGAAGGGGCGGGGACCGACACCATCCGGATCCAGGGCCGCGAGCGGCTGCACCGGGCGACGCACCGCATCGTCGCCGACCGGATCGAGACCGGCACCTATGTCATGGCCGCGGCCGCGACCGGCGGCGAGGTCGAGCTGGTCGGCACCAGCCTGCACCTGATCGAGGCGGCGGCCGACGTGCTGCGCGGCGCCGGGGTCGAGTTCGAGCCGACGGCGGACGGCTTCAAGGTCCGCCGCAGCGGCGACCTGGTCGGCGTCGACGTGATGACCGAGCCCTATCCCGGCTTCCCGACCGACCTGCAGGCCCAGATGATGGGGCTGATGACGGTGGCCAAGGGCGCCTCGATGATCACCGAGACGATCTTCGAGAACCGCTTCATGCACGTGCCGGAGCTGGCCCGGATGGGCGCCAACGTCACCGTGCACGGCGCCTCCGCCCTGGTGCGCGGGGTGCCGAGGCTGACCGGCGCCCCGGTGATGGCGACCGACCTGCGCGCCAGCGTCTCGCTGGTGATCGCCGGCCTCGTGGCCCAGGGCGAGACGGTGCTGAACCGGGTGTACCACCTCGACCGTGGCTATGAGCGGCTGGAGGAGAAGCTGGCCGGCTGCGGCGCCGACATCACCCGGCTGAAGAGCGACTGAGATGGCGGCCGACACGACCGTCCCCCTGCGCCTGCGCGCCCGCGACGCGGACGACCTCGCGGTCCTGTCCGCGGCGCTGCAGGACGCGATCGTGCCGGTGCACGACATCACCTTCCTGCGGCCCGAGCGCTGCTTCGTCATGGCGCTGAACCGCTTCTGCTGGGAGCAGCCGGCGCAGCTGGTCGACGGCCAGGAGTTCTGGCAGCGCACCCTGTGCGGCGTGCGCTTCCAGGGCATCGATTCGGTGCAGAGCCGAAAGCTCGACCTGCGCGACCGGGCGCGCATGCTGGACCTGCTGGCGGTGACGGCGGAGGAGGGCGGCCTCCTGCTCAGCTTCGCCGGCGACGCCTCCCTGCGCCTGCTCGGCGAGGGCATCGACGTGATCCTGGAGGACCGCGGCGAGCCCTGGCCGACACCGCAGAAGCCGCAGCACCCGGAAGACTGACCAGTCGGTCAGTCCAGCCCGCCCTGGGCGCGGAAATGGCCGCGGATGCGCTGGGTCAGCTCGACGAAGCGCGGGTCGCCCATGATGTCGAGCGACCGCGGCTTCGGCAAAGGCACGTCGTAGATCGCCGCGATCGACCCCGGCCGCTCGCTCATCACCAGCACCCGGTCGGCCAGGAACACCGCCTCCGGGATCGAATGGGTGATCAGCAGGATGGTCTTGCGGGTCTCGCGCTGGATCCGCTGCAGCTCGACATTCATCCGCTCCCGCGTCATGGCGTCGAGCGCGCCGAAGGGCTCGTCCATCAGCACGATCGACGGGTCGGTCACCAGCGCCCGGCACAGCGACACCCGCTGCTGCATGCCGCCGGAGAGCTGCCAGGGCAGCTTGGCCTCGAACCCCTCCAGCCCGACCATGCGCAGCAGCCGGTGCGCCCGCTCCAGATGCGGGGCGCGGGGCAGGCGCTTGACCTCGACCGGCATCATGACGTTGGCCAGGACGTTGCGCCATGGCAGCAAGAGCGCGTTCTGGAACACGATGCCGGCGTCGCCATGCGGCCGGTCGACCGTGCGGCCGCCGAGCCGGATCCGGCCGGTGCTGGGCGGCAGCAGGCCGGCGATCATGCGCAGCAGCGTGGACTTGCCGCAGCCGGACGGGCCGACCAGCACCAGGAACTCGCCCTCGTCGATGGTGAAGTCCAGCGGCGCCAGCGACGGCACCTCGCCGTCGCGGCCGCGATAGGTCTTCGACACGCCCTCGACGGCGATGACGGCGGGCGGCGCCGCCTCCGCCGTCTCGACCAGTTGCAGCCTCGCCCGGCTCATCTCGGCTCCGCTCACTTCGGCAGGAAGTCGTTGGTGTAGAAGGCCTTCGGGTCGGTCGCCGCGTCGGGGGGGGCGCCCCCCGCGGAGAGGCCCCA